>JACNJL010000039.1 GCA_014382585.1 Limisphaerales bacterium
ACGGAGCCCACGCTTCGGGGCGGCGGCCTGGCGGCGGTGGTGTTAGTGGCGGGCGCGGTGGCGGCGTGGGTATGGCCGGTGGATCGATTGCTCGCGCAGGCGTGGTTGGGTGGATCGGTTTTGCTGGGCTACATTTCGTGGCGCGATGATCGGCATGGCGTGCCGGTGGGAGTGCGGATGTGCATCCAAACACTGGTAGCGGTGGGCGTGGTGCTGGCCATCACGGGGCGGGCGGCACCGGTCGGATTGATTTTGTTTGCGGTATTCGCGTTGGTGGCGTTTGTGAATTTTGTGAATTTTATGGATGGCATCAACGGGCTGGTTTCCGGCCAGTTGATTCTGCTGCCTTTAGGCGCGGCGTTGCTGTTTGGCGTGGCGGGCGATGTAACGCCCCTACTGATCGCATTAGTGATGGCGGGCGCGTTGGCTGGATTTTTGCCATTCAACTTTCCCCGCGCACGGATGTTTCTCGGCGACGCGGGCAGTGTGCCGCTTGGATTATCGTGTGGCGTGCTGTTGTTGTGGATGGCGGTGACGGCGGCTGATCCCGCGTTGTACAAAACATTGGCGGTGTTGCCGTTTTATTTTTTTCTCGAAGGTTCGCTGACGGTTATTCGGCGCTTGAAGCGTAGGGAAAATTTATCGCACGCGCATCGCGAACATTTTTACCAACGCCTTGTGCGCGGCGGTTGGAGTCACGCGCGGACGAGCGGCTGGGTTTGGGCGTTGCAAATTGTGGTTACTACGTTGGCGATTTGGCAATGGCGCGCGGGATGGCGGGTGGAGTTATTGTGGGCGGCGGCTGGGCTGGTGTGGGGCGGGTTTTTTGCCTACGCTGAAACGCGCTTCCGGCGCAGTCGATCAGAAGACGAACAATAATGTTTTTTTTGCAACCTTCCAAATTGTCACGCGGGCAGCGGTTTGCTGTGTTGCTGGTACTGTATCTCGCGGTGCTGGCGGCGGCCACTTGGGTGGCGTACGGGTTGCGGTTTGATTTCGCCGTGCCGTTGGATCATCAACACCACATTATCGAAATTTGGGTTTGGGTGTGGGCGGTGAAACTGCTGGCACTTGCGATTGCCGGCCAATTTTACTGCTTGCTGAGTTTTTTCAGTTTGCCTGATTTAAAACGTCTCGGCGTGGCGTTGGGCATAGTGACGTTGGGGCTGTTTGGCCAATGGTACGCGGTGGATGCGGTGGGCGAAATGTCGCGCGGCGTGATTGTGCTTGATGGCATTTTGAGTTTTCTTGGGTTGGCGGCGTGTCGGCTTGGATTCCGATTGGTGCGGCAGGGCACGGGAAGCAATGGCGGACGGCAAACAGGCACGCGTGTGGCGATCGTGGGCGCGGGTGAGGTGGGCGCGGCATTGGCGCGTGAGTTGCAAATTAAAGCCACGCTGCAACCGGTGGCATTTTTTGATGACGCCAAACGCAAACACGGCACGCAAATCCACGGCGTGCCGGTGGCCAGCGCGGTGGAAAATTTGCGTGAGGCGAATGCGCTGAAGGTGGACGAGGTAATTATCGCGATGCCGTCCGCGCCGGGCGCACGCGTGCGCGAGGTGTTGGCGTTGTTGGACGAATTGGGATTGCGCTGCCGCACGGTGCCCTCGATGAGTCAATTGGCGGTGGGCGATATGGTGACGGCGCTGCGGCCGGTGGAGATTGCCGATGTGCTTGGGCGCGAAACGGTGGATCTCGGCACGGAGACGGTGCGCGAATTTTTGACAGGAAAAACCGTACTCGTCACTGGCGCGGGCGGCAGCATTGGCTCGGAACTGTGTCGCCAACTCGCACAACTTGGGCCGGCGAAGTTGATTTTGGTGGAGCGTTCGGAGTTTCAGTTATTTGAAATCCACACAGAAATTGAAAGCGCCATCACGGCTGTTCCGGAGTTGATAGACGTGCAGGACACGCCCGCGATAGCCGCGGCGTTGGAGCGGCATTTGCCGGATGTCATTTTCCACGCGGCGGCGTTTAAGCACGTTTCGATGATGGAACGACAGCCCGCCGTTGCCATTCGCAACAATGTGCTGGCCACACATCGATTCGCTGCCACGGCGGCGAAGCACGGTGTGGGGCGGTTCATTTTAATTTCCACCGACAAAGCCGTGGCGCCTTCCAGCGTGATGGGTGCCACCAAAGCGCTGGCCGAGCAGGTGCTGCAGGGGCACGCACTGGAGAGGCGGGCAGGCGATGGCACTCGTTTTATTACCGTGCGATTTGGAAATGTGCTGGGTTCCTCCGGTAGCGTGGTGCCGATTTTCCAAAAGCAAATCGAACTGGGCGGTCCGGTGACAGTGACCGACGAAGCGGTGACGCGATTTTTTATGAGCATCCCCGAGGCAGCCGGATTGGTGCTGCGCAGCGCGGCAATGGGCGAAGGAGGCGACCGTTTTATTTTGGATATGGGAGAGCCCGTGCGCATTGCAGAATTGGCGGCGGACATGATCCGCCTGACCGGCCGCGAACCGAACACGGACATTGCGGTCGAATTCACTGGCTTGCGACCGGGCGAAAAGATGCACGAAGCACTTCACTCTGCCGCCGAGCAATTGGTCGATACGGAACACACAAAAATCCAACGCATCACCGGCGCGGCTTTGACGGCTGCGGATTGGGAGGCGCTGAAAATCGCCCTGCAACGGGGCGGTGAATTGGACGATGCGGCGGCTCGGGCTTGGCTGCGCGAATTGCTTCCGGAATACGAGCCGACTTCACCCGAATAGGGCGCTTCTTTTTTACCCAAAACTTACCGCGCCGGAGGTTTATCTATGCGCAAAAAGCGCTGACGGAATTGGCGACTTCGGCGATTTGGGTTTCGGTCATTTCGGGAAAGACGGGGAGGCTGAGAACTTGGGCGGTGAGTTGCTCGGCGACGGGGCAGTTTGCGGATGGGAGGTGGGCGAAGCAAGGTTGTTCGTGAAGCGCTTCGGGATAATAAATTTCGTTGCCGATTTTGGCGGCGCGCAGGTGGGCGGCGAGGGCGTCGCGGCGTTCGCGGTTGGGGAGGCGCACGGTGAATTGATTCCACGAATGGCCGGGCGCGGCGGCGGGCAGGATGAGGTCCGGCGTGCCGGCGAGCAGCGATTGGTATAGCGCGGCGTTGCCGGTGCGCAGGGCGATCCATTCGTCGAGCTGGGTTTGCTTGACGCGGAGCAGCGCAGCTTGGAGTTCATCGAGGCGGAAATTGCCGCCGATGGCTTCGTGATGATATTTTGGTTTTGCACCGTGACCACGCAGGAGACGGGCGCGTTCGGCGAGGGCATCGTTGCTGGTGGTGAGCAGTCCGGCGTCGCCCAGTGCGCCGAGGTTTTTGGTGGGATAAAAACTGAACGCGCCGAAGTCGCCCATCCCGCCGACGGGGATGCCTTCCCACGTGGCGCCCTGCGCTTGCGCGGCGTCCTCGATGAGGTGCAGCGAGTGCGCCTTGGCAAGCTGACCGATGGCAGTCATATCCGCGGCTTGTCCAAAAAGATGGACGGGGAGAATTGCTTTGGTGCGCTCGGTGACTTTGGCGTCGGCGTCCTCGGCGTTGAGGTTGAAGGTGTCCGCGTGGGAATCGACAAACACCGGCGTGGCGCCCGTGCGGGCGATGCTGCCGGCGGTGGCAAAAAAAGTAAACGACGGGCAAAGCACTTCATCGCCCGGCCCGATGCCGAGGCTCATTAGCGCAAGCAACAGCGCGTCCGTGCCCGAAGAAGTGCCAATGCCGTGGACGGCGCCACAGCGTGCGGCGGTTTCAGTTTCGAAAGATGAAACTTCGTTGCCGAGAATGTAATGCCCCGAGTGAAGCACGCGCGTGAAGGCATCCTGCAATTCCGTCTCCAAGGCGAGGTTTTGGGCGGCAACATCAAGGAGCGGAACGGCCATTAGAAAAGTCAGGCCGACTTACGGCTGGGTGTTGATTTGTTGTGAAGTGCCGTTTTGATCGGCAGCGGTGCTGAGGCGAATCACGCGCGGGTTCGTGGCGTTGACGTCAGCCCAACTTGCGTTGTTGTCGCTGATGAATTGTTTCGTGATGGTGATTTGCGTACCCGTGCTGTTGAAGGTGATTCCGGCGGGGGGTGCGGCGGGGTTGACCGTGGCCGTGATGAAGAGATGGGTGGCGGCGTTGTCTTCGAAGCGGATGGTTTGTACGCCGAGGAAGTTGCTGCCGTTGATGACGAGGTTCCCGTTGCTGAGGTCATAGGTGTTGCTGCCGCCGTCGTAGCCGCCGCCGGCGAAGGTGGCGGCGGCGTTGCCGAGGTAGGCGGGGGTGGCGCTGACGCTGAAGGTGCCGCTGGAGTTATTGTCACTGACGATGATGCCGAAGGGCGTGGTGATTTTCATTCGGCGGGTGCTGTTGCTGGCGGCGTCCACCAAATTTGCATTGGGGAAGGAATTGGCGGCGATGGTGAATTGAGCGTTGCTTACGGAAGTGACGCCATTGGAGGTGTTGACGCTGGTGTTGGCAGCGATGGAGTTGCCGTTGACGTCTACAATTTCCACGGAGGAAATGACGCCGAGGCCGGCGCCGTTGACGGTGAAGGTGTTGTTGTCTCGCCGGTAGTTGACGGCACTTGAGGCGGTGGTGCTGGTGAGCCCGCTGTAGCTGGTATACGTGGGCGGCACGCCGACATAGAAACGCTGATCTTGTGCGGTGTAAATGGTGGTGCGCGGGCCGGTGAGCGCGAAGCGGCGGTAGAGTGATGTGGCATTGGAATCGCCGGAACTGCCGTTGAGGAATTGCGCAGTTTGGGTATCGATGACAATGGAGTTGTCGGCGATGGTCACGCCCGGGTTGGGCAGTGAGATGGCGGGCGTGTTCGGCAGGGCGGTGCCATTTTCATCGACCATTACAATGGCGTTCACATTTTTGAGGTTGGTGCCGGTGAGGGTGACATCATCACCGGTGGTGGCATGGCGGTTGAAGGTGTTGGGTGTGGTAAAGCCGGCGACAAATAGCACGGTGGGCTGGGCATTCACGTTGAAGGCCAGTGTGGAGTTGAGATCGGTGTTCCCCACCACGTTGAAGACTTTGAATTGTTTTTTGGTTGCGTTGCCGTCGGCTTGGGAGGTGTAAAACACATCGCGCGAAAGTTGAATGCGCGAGCCGTTATCATCCACCGTGACGCCTGCGGCGGGAAGATCCACCACCATTGCCGGCGAAAGCGAGCTGCCATCGGAATTCACCAGCTCGATGCGGTAGGCGGTATTGAGCGCGGTGCCATTGATGTCAATGGCCTCGTCGCGGCGGAAGTTGCTGCTGCTGTCCCAGCCGAGCGTGGCGATAACGGGTTTGGTGGTGATGTTGGCAATGAGCGCGACGTTGTTGGTGAGGGTGAGCTCCGCAGTACCGCTGCCACGGGCGACAAGTAATCGGCGGTTGGGGCCATCGGCGATGTTGTTGGAAATGGCGCTGAGGGGCAGCACGGCTTCGGTGTCTGAGCGAATGTCAAATGCGACTTCGGTGCTATTCCCGCTGGCGGGGAACACCATCGTGCCGTCGGATTTTTCTATCCGGAAATGGGTGAGCGTGGAGTTGCCGTCTTTGGCTCCGGAAATTTGGCCGCTCTTGAAGCCGTAGCCGTACACTGTGAGTGTTCGGGTGCGGTCGAAAGTGAGGTTGTCGCGACTGGTGCCGGTGATGACCGGTAGGCCGGTGTAGATACCGATTTTGGTGGTGGAGGCGGCGCTGGCTCCGAGGGTATTCCAGACGCGCACCGTGCGCGTGCCTAAAGCGCCTTCGGCGAGTTCATTGATTACGCCGGGGGGAATGACGATTTGCTGGTGTGAATTGATAAACGTTTGAATCTGCGAACCGCTGATGGTTTGCACTACCAAATTTCCGTTCATAATTTGGATGTGCTCCACTGAGTTAAGCAACTGCCCCTCAATGGTGAGGGCTTCCTGCGTACGGGTGAGGATGTTGTCCTGCCCGGCATCATAAATGCGTGTGATGGTGGGCACGGCGGTGGCGGGGGTGAGCACGTTTTCAAGAATGTGCATTTGTGCGTCATTGGGGAAGGTGACCACATCATTGGGTCCCGGCCCCTTAATATGGCCCCAGAGGGAATAGGAATCGGTGTTGCCCACCACACTGGCTTCACCGCTCCAGATCACTTCGAAGCCTTCACCCAGCTTGGTGAAGGTATATTGCATGGGCCCCACGATCAGGCCCGGGCCCACGTTGGTGGTCAGCACCTGCACGGGGCCGAGGTTGTTGGTGTAGTTATCAATCCAGGCAAGGCTGTCCGTGCGGTTGAAGGCAATGGGAACGCCATCGGGCGAGACGCCCAGTTCATCGGCCACAAAAATAATATCCGGCTGAAAAATACCCCGGCCAACGGTTTGCTCGAACCACGCCAGCGTGGGGATACCAATGTAAGCGGAGGCACCCGGAGTTGTGTTGTTCAGCCCCCCTACGTTTTGGCCATTCGTGCTCACAAAACGATCGGTCCAAATATGGTTGGTGGCGGTAAAGGTGATGCCTAGAAACGAATCAAAGGGCTGCTCGACAAACAACATTTTGTCGATGCCCCCACGCAGGGCTACATCCACCAACGCCGGCGGCGCCTGTGCAGGCAAGGAAGAGGTAATGGGCAGCCCGGGAATAATGCCCGAGTTGCGGCGGGGGATGTATGCGCCGGAGGTGCCGGAAGGATCCGGGAATTGCCGTGGACTGCCATTCGGGAATACTGGAATTGCATAAGTCGGCAGGAAGTTTGCCGGGATGATCAGGGCCACATTGGGATCAAGATTTTCATAAACTATGTTGCCCTTGCGATACAGGTAATGCAGCCCGCCGGCATCATCATAGGTGAGCGCGTGGCGGGGTTCGTATTTGCCTCCCATCGCATATTTGCCGCTGTAAAAAACGCCGAACCCAAACAGCGTGGGCTGATCCGTCCAGTAAATCGCCGTGTTGCCGTAAAAGGCATCCACAATTCCCGCCACGGAAGTCCACGCGTTGCCGCTGGTGTCGGTGGTGAATTCCTCCATATCTGCGAAGGTGGGAGCCACAGTGAATCCCGCCGATGGCGGTGCATCATGAATCAGCCGGTAGCTGTACGTTACGCCGTTAATGACCGGCGTGGCCTTGAAGGTGATGGGATCGAAATTGCGGAGGCGGACGTTGAAATTTAACTGGGTGCCCGAGGCGTTGGTGGTGATTGACCGCGCGCCAAACGCGTAACGATGCGGATTGCCGAGGCCAAGTTGATTCACCACCATTCCCAGCACAAGGCTCTTGATGTCAATAATACCCGCTTCTTTCGCGGTGCGGTTTTCCCAAGTGGTATTGTAGTTAGTGCGAAAGCCGTGCTTCGTGTAATCCAACGCACTAACGCCTGAATAATCGTCATTATCGAAAAAATCATTTACAATCGTAAACGCTTCCTTCACCGCCTCGCGTCCTTCGAGCCCGAAATATTGCATGAAGCTCGCGTCAAACGCATACGTCAGCATCGGGGTGTTCCACCGGAAAAATGTCTTGAGATCCTTTGGCCCGCCAAGGTCATCGGTGTAATTGAAATCGATGCCGCCGCTGGCTACTTCAGCCACATCCATCGGGCCGATCATCACAAAGGCACGGGCATTCGGCACCCCCAGCAGCCCCGTCATGCAGCAAAGTGCAAATACCAGTTTTTTCATACTAGTTCCCGGATCATTGGAAAAGGAATGCCCCTCGCCCGTCTTGGGCGCCCCATCATTGGCATGGCAAAAACTCACGTGCGGTTTTGTGAAAAACAAACCAACACTTCCTCCTCCTCCCCGCGAGTATGGGCTAAAACGCATCCCAGCCAACCCCGCATTGCTCACACGTGGCGAGCAAAATGTGAACAACCTGCTTGCGGGAAATGTTACTCAAGCTGCTGCATCTCCCGCAACGCTGCCACATTCTCGCGCATTACCGTTAGCCAATCACTCGCCGCACGGTTGGCGCACGGCGCAAAGATCACGGTGCGAATGCCCCGTGTTTTCAGCTTGGCGATGATCACTTGATTCGGCGCATCTTCCCACAGCATTACCTTCGCCGGATGCGTTTTGCGCAGTGCCGCCAATTCCGCCCAACCCGCCTCATCCGGCATCGTATCCGGTTCCCAATGCACGCTGCGAATGTTCAATTCATAACCGCGCGCCAAGTACTGATACACCGGATGCGATCCCAGCAACGGGGTGTCTCCCAAATCCGCCGCGATGCCGCGCAAGTCCGCATCCAACGAAACCAAGTCGCGCTGCAGTGCGACGAAATTGTTCGCAAGCCTTTGGCTGTGCGCCGGCAATACATTCATCAGCGCACGATGCACAGCGGCCGCTTGGTGCTGCGCCTGTTTGAAATCCAGCCAAGTAGTGAACGCCGTGCCCGCGTGGCTGTGCTCGCCGCCTTTGCCGTGCTGATGCGCCGCATCGGTTTTCACCGCGATGAACGCCTCGCAAAACGCCGTGCTGGTGTTCGTCGTTCGCGAATCGGGCAACGAAGTCCACGCCGTCCATTTCGCGTACGATGCCCCGTTGAGCAGGATGAGATCGGATGATTGAAACGCGCGCACTTCCGCTGCCGTCGGTTTCCAAAACGCCGGATCTCCTTCCATATCTGGAAAATGCACCTCCACCAAATCGCCCGCAATCCGTTCCACAAAATACGCCAGCGGAAAATTCACCACCGCCACGCGCAGCTTGTCCGCTTGCGGTGCGGGCCCGGTCACTGCCGGTTTGCAGCCCAACAGAATAATGATGGGTAAATAAATGAACTGTTTCATCCTGCTAAAGTATTTAAGTAATCCCGCGCCCACCCCACCGTGGCCCACGCGGCGGCGAGCGCGATGGCGATAGCGATGGCAAAAATAATGAGCAGCTCCGCAGCTTGCAAAGCGAACTGCGTGCTGCGGCTACAGCCCAGCAAAAAGAGCGTCTCCATTTCCCGCGCGCGGAGGCGGCGTGACAGCGCGACAATCAGTGCCAGCAATAATCCCATCGCGCTGGCGACCAAAGCATAATTTGCATCGAGAAATTGCCGTACCTGCATTACCATCCCCATCATTTCATCCACCACCATCGGCGGTTTGAGTGCCTGTAGCGTTCCGCTGTTTTGAAAACGGCCCATCACCATCGCCGTTTCCTTGGCGTCCACCGGTTCCACCAAAATCGCTGTGAGCGGCAGCGCGGTGGTGTCGCCATGGAAATGAAACGTGCTCATATTTTCCGGTGTGATTTCCAAATGCGTTTTCACCAGCTTTGCGCTCGGGGAGTTCGTGGCATTAGTTTCCTGCGCGTCATGGCCGTGACCAAGCCCCGCGATGATCCACGCGGTTTTCACATCCACAAACACCCCTTCATCATCCGCCGTGCCGGTGGCCGCGAGCACGCCGGTCACGTTGAGCTGCAGCGGATAATCGCCCGCGAGGTCGAATAAATTTTTGCGGTCGGTTTTTAATTTGTCGCCCGGGCTGAGGGTTAGTTTTTGCGCCGCATTCGCGCCCAACACGCAATCGCCCAAGAGCGCCATCGATTCGCCGCGCGCCAGTTGCAGATTGCGAAAATCAAAATAATCCAGCGACGTGCCCACTACCGGTTGCCCGCCCGCGGTGAACTGCGCGTGCAGCGGAATCACGCGGCCGTGCCCCGCTTCGTGCAGCGCGGTGAATTCGCCATGCGCCACGGTGCCCTCGCTGCGCGCGCGGAAATACAGTCCGTGCAGCACGAGATCAAAGCGACTGCCGCGCGCGCCGACGATCATCGGCGTAGCTGCCGCGCGCGCGCCCAGCGCCTCATCGAAGGCATCCGCCGCCCAGTGCGTCGCCAGCGGGAGGTACAGCGCCAGGGCAACGCCCGCCACCATCACGCTTGCGGCTACGCGCCGCCGCCGTAAATACAGCCAGGCGAGCCAGAGGCTATTGATGGGTGGCCTCCGGTTTGTGAAATGTTGTAAAATCAATCACACGGTCAAAGCGGTCCAGTAGCGCGTGGTCGTGGGTGACCATCACCAGCGTGGCTTCGGCGCTTTCGGCTTGTTGAAATAGTTGGTCGAGAATGCGGTCTTTGTTTTTTGGATCGAGGTTGCCGGTGGGTTCATCGGCCAGCAACAGTTCGGGGCGCGGCAACAGCGCGCGGCAAATGGCGACGCGCTGTTGTTCGCCCTGCGAAAGTTCGTTTATGGGGGAATCCAGTTTGTCTGCGAGGTCCAGTCGCGCCGCCTGTAGTTTCACTTGCGATTCGATGGATTCGTAAACCGGCAGTGCCTCGTTGAGGCGATAGGGCAGTAAAATATTTTCGCGCACATCGAGGTGCTCCACCAACCGGAAATCCTGAAACACAAAGCCAATGTGCCGAATGCGAAATGCGCGTCGGCCGGCATCGGTCAATTCGTTTACCGAAACTTCGCCGACGGTCACCGTGCCGGATTGCGGCGTGACAATGCCGGCAAGCAGTCGCAACAGGGTGGTTTTGCCCGAGCCACTCGGGCCCACGAACGCCACGCGCGCGCCGCTCTCGATTTGCAAATCGGGAATCTCCAATCGGAAGCGTTCCGGCCCGTATTCGAATTTCAGTTGATCAATCGCAATGCGCATAATGCATCCTCAATCTTCAAACTGCCGCACGTCGGTTTCGAATCGCACGCGTTGTTCATCGGTCACTTCAAACGCGACGATCCGCCCGCGGTCTTCGGGCGTGGTGCTGAGTTGGATGCGCGCGGTGTATTCATTCTCGCGTGTGTGAATGTGCCCCCAATGCTCTACTGTGCCAATGACGCGCCAAGTGCAATCGACTGGTAAGCGTTTGGTTTCAATTTCCCCTGCGAGTGTGATTTGCATGATTTGTACCCGCTTCACGCGGGCCACCGCACCGCCTTGTTCCTGCATGCGCAGGCCGGATTGGATTTTCAAAAACAATTCCTCCAATAGGTCGCCCGTCACGCTGTGTTCCAACGCGTCGTAGACATCGCTCTCTTCATTGTAGTCAAACGCGCGATAAATATTTTGCAGCAACGTGGTGGCGTGAGTGGTCACGGCCTTCGCGTTGGGGGGCGCGCTGGCGGCGGGTGAATGCCAAAAACAAATTCCGGCCAACACGCACGCGCCGCCGGCAATCGCGCTGCCAATGCGGCGCATTGGATGATTGCGCAACAGCCCCGCGTACAGCGCGAGCGCGAGTAATGGAGCCGCGATCAAAAAGTTGAGAGATTTTTCTGAGATGGATTTTTCGGGCGCGGTCACGAGCGAGGTTTTGAAATCATGCGCGGCGGGCGGGTTGCCTTCGCGGGCCCAATCCCAGCGCGATTGATCGCGCACGAAGAATTCCTCGGTGGGATCTTTTTCGTGGTCGTACACAACCGAGCGCAGAAAGGGCGCGGCGTCGTGAAAGGAATCCCACGTCAAACGCACGCGATTGGGCGGCGCCTTGGCGGGGTAAACAAGAATGATACCGAGCCGCGCTTGATAAGCGCTCACGCGGCGGGGCTCGGCGTTCTGCGCAAAGTCGCGGATGTCCAAACCGAAAAACTGCAACCGCTGCAGAATGGGCCGGACGGGCACGCCATCGATTTCCACAGGATTACGGTCGCGAATCCATTCGGTTATTTTTTTGCGGGCGGCTTTCTGTTCGGCGACTTCGAGAAATTCCGGATTGGCGCGTGCGAGTGGCAGCCATTTTTCGAAGGTCAGCAGCGGCACCAAAATTTCGTGGCGCACTTCGCGGTCGGTTAAATAAATGTACGAGTACAGCCCGCTGTAGCTGGTGATGCCAAGGCGTTTCTGGAATTCCTCGGCACGTTTCTTGCGTAGCTTGCGCCAATTTTGCGGAGCTTGATCGGGCGGGTTTTCCCAGTCCAACGACACGGTATGCGGTTGGCCGGGCTGGAGATGCACGGGTTTTTCAATCCACACGCCGGTTTGCAGCGTCATGAATTCCATAATGGAAGGCACCACAGATTTTTCGCCGCCGAAGGTTTGAGTGAAGGTGAGGAAGGTCGGTTTTTTTTCAATGGGAGTGAATTTGAGCCAATACACGGCCGTGAGTTTCATTAACTCTGCTTGCGGCACGCCGGCATCAGGAATCGCTTCGTCATCGCGGCGATCCACCACGCCCTTGAGTGTCCGCCCCTGCTCATCGCGCACCGTGAAATGGTTCAACAAAAATGCATCGTGTTTTTTGGCCGCCGCGCGCAGGTCGGCGGCGCTGAAGAGGGTTTCTCGATTTGCTTTGAGCCCGTGAAAAAGCACGAGGTCTTCGAGCATCACACGCAGCTCCACGAGCACCTCGTCCTCGCGGCAATTGGCCACAGTAGTGCTCATCGAAATGGGGTGCGCCACGACAAAGGTTGCCGCGCAAAACCACGCCAAGGCAATGACTCGATGGGGATTCACCGGCGCGGTTTTAGCTGAAAACGGTGTTTTTCGGAAGCCTCAACGTGACTCGGCAGGGACGCGCTGTGCGTGTCCCTGCCCTTTACTTCACCTCAATTACCGTCTCCACCCAATCTCGGAAGTGCATATCTTTGGAATCCACATCGGCGGTGATGAGGTACACGCCGGGTTTATTTGGAACGCGAATTTTCACTTTCACCGCACCTTTGCCACGCGAGGCGAGCGCGATGGGTTTTGCCCCGCTTAATAATTGAACGCCTAGATGAGCGCGTGGGGTGACCGTGAAATTCCGCTTCATCGGCGAATGATTGATGAGGCGCACTTCCATCTCGTGCGTGTCGCCGGGGCGCAGTGTCGTGCCGTACGGGTAGAATGTGGCCCAGCGCTCGTCAATGCCGTAGTTGGGATCATCCCACGGAAAAAGCTCGCGCAAAATCCGCGTGCGCTCGGCATAGCGCGATTCGAGAAACGTCAGTTCCTTTTCCGAAAACCGGAACACGTGCGGCACGTGCTGGTTGATAAGCCAAGTGTCTTTCGGCAACGCGCGGATGATTTTGAAACACCGGTTGTAGCCGGTATCCGGATGGACGAGGTTGCGATTGAGCAGGCAATAGTCATCAATCCCCGAGGGCGCAAACGAGTCGCCAATAAAAAACACCGGCTTTGCTTTCGGCCGCTTCACCAGTAACGCGCCGTGATAAAACATTTGGCCCGGGAAAAAGCGAAACGTGAATTCGTACTCGTGCCATTTCATTTTCGAGCCGTCCCGCATCGCTTTCACATTTGGCACCGCGTGCTCCGTGAGGCCGGGCATCAGGTAATGGCCGGGGTTTTCCACCACATCGACGTACTCCGGGGTGGCGTAAACGGGGCATTGGAAAAACTCGGCCGCCGCCTTCACCATTTGCGAATGATCATCATGCGTGTGCGTGAGAAAAATACCGTCGATTTGTTTCACCACGCCTCGCGCCACCACGTCCTTCACGAAATCCAATTGTCGTTGTCCGCCGCAATCGAGCAAAAATCCGTGACCGTTATCCGCCACGATGATGCGGCTCGTGGAAAACTCAATAATCCACGGTGGCGTTTTCACGTGCAGGCAATAGGGCATCAGCTCAATCTTCGCACCTTTGCCCAACACGCGCTCGCCGCAAATGCGCATCCGCTCCTCCTTGAAATACCAGTGCAACGCGTTGGTGGAAAGATAGTTGCGATACAGCGCCCGTACCCGTGCGATGAGTTGATCGATGGCCGCGTTCGGATTGCGGATCACCGGCCCGCGCGCGGGATAAATCACATCCAACTTTGCCGCGCGTAATTTTTGCAGGCTCGTAACTAAGTTCGCCAAACGTCCACCGTACCCGTGATACCCGCCCACCTTCGCCGCCGGGATGGCATCCTGAAAACTATACAAATCAAAAACTTTTCCATCGCCCATAATCAAATCCCCCGTAAATGCCACGCGTTTGCCGTCCACTCTGCCCACATACGACACCGCCCCCCGCGTGAACCCCGGCGTGGCGAGCACCTCCAGCTGCACCTCGCCCACCGTCACCTCGTCGCCTTCCTTCACCCAACGCCGGGCTGCAATGGGCTCCACCGGCACCTTTGTCGATTGCTGCGCGTAATAATGAAACCGCTTCTTCGCAAACCCCGCCCAAAACTCCCGCACCTTTTCAAAGTGCGCCCGCTCCGCCTCCGGCGCCACCACCCCTCCGCCCAGTTTGCCCAACGCATCCCGCCGATGATGCGTCAGCAACACCGTGTCCGCCCCCTTCACCGCGCCATAAACCGCCACCGTTTTACCCCCGGAATTGATGGTAAATTGATTCACGTGCCGCAGCTCAAAATGCTGCCGCACCCCCGCATGTGCCGCCAACGCCGTGATGAGAAAAACAGGTAAAATGTTCATCTGCCCAGCGTAGTTCGTCGCAAGCGAAATGCAACCTCGCATGGGAATTGACTTGAAAAAACAGCGCAACCCCCCCACCATTCCGCCAAGGAGTGACGACCCAACCCTCAACCGACCCGTGGCAAATCCGCGGCGAACGCCTTGGTGAAATCAGCCTTGTCCTGATCGGCTTTACCATCCCCCTTTCCAACGTGTTGTGCACCGGCGTGTTCCCCGCGCTGGCAGTGGTGGCGTGGCTGATGATGCGCGGTTGGCGCGATGTGCCAAAACTGCTGCGCGAAAACCGCGTGGCCCTGTCGTGCGTGGCCCTGTTTGCGTGGCTTGGCGTGGCGGCCATTTACGGCGGCAGTAGCGAAGCCTTCGGCATCTGGAAAAAATACCGCGAGCTGGCGTTAGTAGTTGTTTATATGAGCCTCGCCGCCACCCTCCCCAACCGCCAACGCGCTGTAACGGCTTTGGCGATTGGATTGATGGTTGCGCTGCAAATTAGTTTTATGCAGGCGGCCGGAATGCTGCCGATGAAACACGGCAAGCCCGTGCTTTCCAGCAGCCTCACTCAGGGCGCGCTGATGGCGTGGCTGGCATTTTGGCTGCTGCACTATCATCAAAAGACCGGCTTGAATGGCATCCTCGCGCTGCTGGCGCTGGTGCTGGCTAATTTATTTTTTCTTGTGGATTCCTCCACCGGAGTGGTGCTTGTGCTGGTGTTGGGATTGCTGTTCGGTCTGCAAACGATGCGACGCGCCAAGCTCGCGGTGATGGCTGGCGGCCTCATTGCCGTCGTAACATTTGCGTTCGCGGTTTCGCCAATGTTTCGCACCGCCACCCAAGAGGATGTGAAAGCCGTGCAGGATATGTTGAACGGGAAAACTACGTTCACGTCGACCGGACAACGATTGCAATTTTATCGTAACAGCTTTTCGCTATTTACGGAGGCACCGGTGCTGGGCTATGGGACGGGTCGGTTCCACGAAAAATATACTGAGCACGTTGCGGGGACGAAACAAGTCGTTACTTCCAACGCACACAACGAATACCTGATGGTGGGCGTGCAATCAGGCTTGATTGGCGTGGGGATTTTACTGGCCCTCTTTTGGGCCATGTGGCGGGCCGCCGCACGCTGGGAGGGAATGGACCGTTGGCTGGCGCAAGGCATGGTGGTTTGGCTGACGGTGGGCTGCTGCTTCAATTCCTTTATTTTAGACTCACGGGAAGGTATGCTCTTCGCCCTGTTGGCGGGCGTGTACGGCGCGAATGGCGCTGGGTCGGCAACGCACACGAAATCATGAACCAAAAAATTTCAGTCTTCATCCTTGCCTACAATTCCGAGGCCAATATTGGCCCGGCATTGGCGAGCGTGCAGTGGGCGGATGAGATTGTGGTGATTGATTCGCACAGCACCGATCGCACTGTGGCGATCGCCGAGGAGCATGGGGCGCGGGTGGTGCAGATTGATTTTGAGGGCTTCGGCAAGTTGCGCATCGCGGGCATTGAACACACGACGCACGATTGGATTTTCAGTTTGGACACCGATGAGCGCTGCACGCCGGAGGCGCGTGATGAAATTCAGGAGATCATCAATTCTGATCATCCTGCCGAGGCGTACCACACGCCGCGCCGCAATTTTTTTATGGGTCGGCCGATTCGGTTCAGCGGCTTTTATCCGGATTACCGCCAGCCGCAATTGTTCCGCCGCGGTAAGATGACTTTCCCTGCTGCGGATCTCGTGCACGAGGGCTATGAACTGGACGGGCGGTTGGCGGAAATGCAATGCGCAATCAATCAGGAGCCATTCCATAACCTTTCCGAAGTGCTGGTGAAGGCCAATCGCTACTCCTCGTTGAGCGCTGAGAAACTGGCGCGCACGGGTCGGCGCACGTCCGGCTTGGGGGCGTTGGTGCACGCGTCGGCGATGTTTTTGAAAATGTATGTGCTCAAGCTGGGTTTCCTCGACGGACTGCCCGGCTTCATCATCGCCTTCAGTAATTTCGAAGGGATTTTTTACAAATATGCGAAACTGGCCGAGTTGAATCGCAAAGGCCAACCGCGTGGTGAATGAGATGGCGGCCCCGAAAATATCTCTCATCATCAGTACCTACGATCGCCCGGGCGCATTATCGAAGGTGATGCTGGGCGTAGCGAGGCAAGTGGCGGCACCGTGTGAAGTGATTTTGGCTGATGATGGATCAGGTGAATTGACGCGTGCGGTGGTGGAAAAATTAGCTGATCAATTGTCGGCACCTTTCCGGCATTTTTGGCACGAAGATTCAGGATTTCGCAAAACGAAGATTCTTAATCGAGCCATTGCTGGGGCCCGCGGGGATTATATTGTGTTGCTTGATGGCGATTGTGTTCCGCACCGGCGATTTATCGCCGATCACTCCCAACTCGCGGAGCGGGGTTGGTGGGTTCAGGGGCGGCGCAGTTTCATTCGGGAACAGTTTTCGCCGAGCTTTCAACCAAGCCGAACAGGATTTTTCAACTGGTGGCTGCGTGGACGGGCGAGCGGCTTATTCAAAGGCGTGCGCTGGCCTATGCCTTTCATTCGGCACGACCAAGCTCAGCGAGGCATCATCGGCTGTAACATGGGCGTGTGGCGCGAAGACCTTTTTAAAGTAAATGGCTTTGACGAATCATTCGAAGGCTGGGGCTTAGAGGACTCCGACTTGGGCAACCGCCTGTACCACTTGGGCCGCCATCGCAAACTCGTGTACGGGCGCGCCATCATTCATCACCTCAATCACCCGGAGCTTCCGCGCGAAGATCTGCCCGCCAATCACGATCGGCTGATGACCACACTCAAGGAGCGGCGGGTGAAATGCGCCAACGGCCTCGACCTGCATCTCAACGGCGATTGATGATGCGGATTGTACAAATCGTTCGCCGCTTTGGCCCCGTCGGCGGAATGGAAACCTACGCGTGGCAACTCACCCGCGCCTTGGCGGCCAACGGGCGGCCCGTGCGGGTGGTGTGTGAAACGAACGAATCCGATCCGATGCCAGGCGTCACAGTAGACGCCTTGGGCAGCACGAATTCATTTCCTCGCTGGCGGCACCATTTACAGTTTAGCCGAAGGGTGGCCGACTTTCGGCAACAGCACCCCCAACCTCGTGACCTTTGGCACAGCCACGAAAGCGTTACCTGCGCCGAAGTGGGCACCTTCCATTCCACCATCCACGGCGCCGGCGAAGCCCGCGCTTGGCACAAACGCTTCGATCCCACCTGGCACCTCAACCGCTGGATTGAAAAACGCGTGATTTTCTCACCCCGTTTAAAGCAAATGGTAGCTGTTTCAAACCTAGTGCGGGAACAACTCCGCCACGCACATCCAAAGCAAGCCCACAAATTCGCCTCGCACATCTCGCCGGGCGTGGAACCGATCGAAAAACCAGCCCCAATCGTGACCGAACCCATCCTCGGCTTCATCGGCCGCGAATGGAAACGCAAAGGCCTGCGCCGCGTGCTCGAAATACTCCAAGCCATCCCCGAAGCCAAGTTAGTCATCGCCGGCGTGCCGCCCGATGAAATATCGGGATTGCTCGGGGGCCTTCAAGATCGCGTGGAAATACTCGGATGGATCGATGACCCCGCCGATTTTTACAAACGCATCCGCCTCCTAATCCACCCCGCCAAGCTCGAAGCCTACGGAATGGTCGTGCCCGAAGCCTTGGCTCGGAGCGTTCCGGTATTGGCTTCCGAAGCTACGGGCGCATCTGCCGATATGGGCGCGGCGGGTCGTGCCCTGCCTCATACCGCACCGGCGCAATCTTGGGCGGATGCTGCGCGCGAATTGTTGGCTCATCCTCCGAAAGACTTTCCGCCCATCCGATCGTGGGCCGAGGTGGCGGAGGAGTATCATTTGTTGTACCAAGGATTAACCCTTTGACTCCACGGCATGCCTTCTGATTTGCTGGACGCCCGATGAGAATACTCGTGACAGGCGGTGCCGGCTACGTGGGTAGTGTGTGTGTGGAGCGCCTGCTGGCCGAAGGCCATACAGTGACGGTGGTGGATGACCTTTCCGAGGGGCATCGCGCTGCCGTGGCACTGGGCGCGGAATTCTGCATAGGTAACATTGGCGATTCCGCGCTGCTTGACGCGCTAATGGCCAAGGCGCGCCCGGAAGCGGTCCTGCATTTTGCCGGCAGCACTTTGGTGGGGGAATCAATGGAAAACCCCCTCAAATATTTCCAAAACAACACCGCCAATGGCATCGCACTCCTGCAAGCCGCGGCGGCGGGCGTGGAGAAATTTATCTTCAGCTCCACCTGCGCCGTTTATGGCGAACCGGAAACCGTACCCATCGCCGAGACCGCTCC
Organism: Limisphaerales bacterium; assembly: GCA_014382585.1. Classification (NCBI taxonomy): domain Bacteria; kingdom Pseudomonadati; phylum Verrucomicrobiota; class Verrucomicrobiia; order Limisphaerales; species Limisphaerales bacterium. The sequence continues at coordinate 18,579 of JACNJL010000039.1, forward strand.
TCGCCGGCCAGTGAATCCCTACGGCGCATCCAAACTGATGATGGAGCAGTCAATGGAATGGCAGGCCCAAGCCACCGGCATGGATTGCGTGGCGCTGCGTTACTTCAACGCCGCCGGTGCCAGCGAAAATTTTGGCGAACATCACCGGCACGAAACCCATCTCATTCCGTGCTTATTGCAAACCGCTCTGGGCCAGCGCGAATCCTTTTCCCTGTTCGGCACCGATCACCCAACCCCTGACGGCACCTGCATCCGCGACTACATCCATGTGAGCGACCTCGCCGCCGCCCACGCGCTGGCCCTGCGCCCGGGCATCAGCGGCCCCTTCAACCTCGGCCGCGGCCACGGCGACTCCGTGCGTGAAGTCATCGCCGCGTGTTGTGAAGTTACCGGCCAAAAAATATCAATCGAAGAAAAGCCCGCCCGCGAAGGCGACCCACCTGAATTAGTCGCCGCTGCAGCAAAAGCAAGCGCGGAACTGAGCTGGAAGGCGGAGCACACGGACATCCGGAAAATTGTGGAAACCGCCTGGC
>JACNJL010000040.1 GCA_014382585.1 Limisphaerales bacterium
GGTCCGGCTCCTTGAAGCCTTCCCAGAACGGAATCTGCACCGTGACCGCACGCGTCGAATCGGTTTGAAGCGCCAGCACGGCCAGATCCATCAAGGTGCCGACGTAATCGTCCACCGACTTGCGGTCGAAGTTCTCGATCTCGTAATTCGCTTGCGGCTTGGAGCGATCGGCCCAGTAGGCGCGACGTTTCACGGTCTGCTCCACTTCGCGGACTGAGGTGAGATACTCGTCCATTTTCGCGCGGTCAGTGGCATTGAGACGCTTCTCCATGGACCTGGCTTGGGCGAGCACCGCATCGAGAATGCTACGGTCTTCAGCGAGTACCTGCTGTTGGGTCTTCTCGTTTTCGTCGATCTGAAAGAGCAGGTTAAAAATCTTGTGGGGAGAATCGATCTGTTTAACGGGCAAGCCGTGCTTGTCCCATGAGATTTGGGAAAAGTTTAGGTTCTCACCTGCCTGAAAAGCCAGCGACTTGAAACGCGTGTCTCCACCAATCAAATCGGCGACGGCCTGGTCAATGGATAGCCGATTCTTGCGGTGCAGCTTGTTGAAGTACCCGGAGAGAATCCCCACGCAAGGCGTGTGGCCGAAACCGTTCTGCACGGCAGGGTTGTCCAACCCGCTAAATATCTTCAGGTGATCAAAGTGATCGGACAACTCATTGAGTAAAGGCGGCGCCTCCCCAAACCCGCCATCGTTCTGCGGAATCAGTTCCGGCTGATAGAAGCTGAGGTGATTAACAATCGTCAGCAAGCGCCGCGGTGACTTCGCCTCCTCCGCTTGACCCAAGCTTTCCAGCCGCGGCAACAACAACGCCACGCCCGCTCCTTTCAGAAACGTGCGCCGCTGCATCGCTTTGTTGGCTTGTGAAACCATCGGCAAAGAATCACAGCAGGCGAACGCTCGGAAGTAAAGCCAAAGCCGCCTTACTTTTTCTTGTCCTTTAACGTCAGCAGATACGCCATCACGTCGGCGAGTTCCTGGTCGTTGAGGATGATGTTCATGGGGGGCATGGGGCTGGCACCGAGTTTGTCGAAGCCTTCGGCCAATTCAGCAGTGGGGTTGACGAGGGCGCGTTGGATGTAGTCCGCGTCCTTGCGGCTGGCAATGCCGTCGAGCGCGGGGCCGATGATGCCGCCCTTGTCACCAACCTTATGGCAGCGGATGCAGCCGGCGACAAGATGGGTGTCGAATATTTTCTTGCCGGCCAACGCCGTGCCCTTGACGGGATCCTTACTTTTCTCCTTGTAGATGGGCGTGATCTCGACGAGCGAAACATCGTCCCACCACGCGGTGCCGGTGCTTTGGCCCCAGCCGCCGAAGAGGCAGTTCACAGTCACCTCGCGGTCTTGCTCGCTTTTAAATTCCACTTTCACTTCGGTCCATTGATCGGCGGTCTGGCGGACGCCCTTGGTCTTGGCGGCGTGTTGCAGTTCGTGTACTCCCAGAAGCGCGCCGTTGCCGGTGCCTTGCAAATTCTCGGTGCGCACCCAGCCGCTGAGGATATAGTTGCGGCCGCCCTTGAGGCTTACGCGGGCAAACAGGCTGGAGTCGTGCCGTGTCTCGGCACTGATGCGCAGGGAATGCTTGCCAGTGCGCACGTATTCCTTGCGGGTCTCAACCGCGTGCTTGAGGTCCGGACGGCGCGCGCTGTAGGTGCGTGTCGCCCAGTCGCTCGGCAGTTTGTTGTCGCCCATTTTTTCAAACGAGGCATTGGGCAGCATGTTGGCGCTGGGCTTGTACCCGATCACATTCAACTCCGCGGCGCCGGTGGCGGCGAGAGCCGCGCGCAACCATTCGTCCTTGGCATTGACGGGCTGTTGCATGAGCAACGAAGCGGTCTTGCGATGCGTGTCGTTCTTGGGCAACGACGCCAATGCGGTGAACGCGGTGCGGCGCACGTGCAGATCCTTGTCGGCGAGGGTGGCGCTGTCGTAGAGCAATTCAGCGGACGATTGATCGGTGCCGAGCGCTCGCAGGGCATTGCGGCGCAAAGCGGGATCGGTTGCGATCAGCGCGGTGCGATGGGTCTCGCGATCGAGTTTGCCGAGGCCTTCGAGCGCCCAGAGCGAGTGGAGGGCGGCATGGCCGCCGGTCTTGAGTTTTGCCTGTAGGGCAGGCACGGCGTCCGTGCGTTGTTGCTCTACGAGCAACCGCTGGGCGGTGAGGCGCCAGAACAGATTGTCGTGACCGAGCGCGCTGATAAGGTCGGTAGTTGCCTTGAGCGTTGGCTGTTTGGGGGCGTGACCGCGATGGATCACGCGGTAGATGCGGCCGTGTTGACGGTCGCGGTTGGGATTGATGTGGGCGTTTCCCTGGCCGTTTTTCGCATCATACCCGGCGCGGCCTTTGTTCGGGGTCGGGTTGTGTTGAATAATAAAATTGTACCAGTCGGCCACCCAGAGATTACCGTCGGGGCCCACTTCGGCGACGACTGGGCTGAACCATTCATCGGCGCTGGCCATGAAGCTAAAGGCGTTGATGGCCTCGTAGCCGGAATCCTTGGGGCGGATGTCGTACATGCCGAGGAGATTGCCGGTGGGCCCACAAATGAACGCGCGCCGATCGCGCCAGGCATTGGGGAATCCCGCACTGGTGGCAAAGGCGTGGCCGCAGCCGGCGGTGTAGGCGTTGAAGGCATCGACCTGCCGGATGTTTGGCGTGATGGGATAAAACCGCGGCGTATCGGCGATCATTTGGGCGCTCTTGCCGCGTTGGCCGCCGTACACGGTGGCGGGCAGACCGCCGAAGAAAGTGGGATTATTATTGGCCGTGGAGCCGAACACATCGCCAGATTCATTGAAGCCCACGCCCCAAGTGTTGTTATTGAACTGATGCAGAAACTCGATCGCCGAGCCGTCGGCGCGGAAGCGAAATACGCCCATGCCGAAGCGATGTTGCTCGCCGCCCACCTGGCCGTTGAAGGCGGAGTACCCGACCGTGCCGTAGATCCAGTTGTCGAACCCGTACCGCAGGTTGCTCGGGCCGGCGTGCGTGTCGCCCGCGCCAAAGCCGGTGAAGAGCACCTCGCGCACGTCTGCTTTGTCGTCGCCGTCGGTGTCCTTGAAAAATAAAAACTCCGGCGCGTGTGCCACGATGATGCCACCGCGGGCGAAGGTGAATGACGTGGGAATGTTCAGACCGTCAGCAAAGATTTTAACCGAATCACATTTGCCGTCGCCGTTGGTGTCCTCCAGAATCTTGATGCGGTCATTGCCCTTGCGGCCTTCCTTGATTTCATTCGGGTAATCGATGCTTTCGGCGACCCACAGCCGCCCGCGTGCGTCCCATTGCATATATATGGGATTCACAATCTGCGGTTCGGAGGCGAAAAGTTTCAACTCCCAGCCCGCGGGTACCTGTGTGTACTTCATGCTGTCGGCAGCGGAAAGCGGCAGCTGATATGGAAGCGGTTCGGGGCGCTTTTCGTAATTCGGAATGTGGTCGCGTTTCACATATTTCAACGGAGCGCGTTCGGCCAAAAACTTTTTGTACCGCGCCTGCACTGTTTCGCCCGCCGCCCAGAGGATGCCGCTCTTGAGCAGTTGATGAAACCCGGCGTGGCCCCACACCCGGGCATCGTGGCCCGAGGCGGTATAAAACACGCGGCCCTTGCCCTGCGTGCGCACCCACGTCCATGGTTCCGGCTTGGTGTGCGGATCGCCCGGCATCGCGTCGCGCACCATCAGCACCGTGCGATTCTTCGGGTTGTGTTTCGTGTGAAAATACGTTTCGTCCCACGCCTCAAACGCCTTCACGTCTTTCATCGCCGGATGTTTGCCGTCTGAAATGCGCGCGCTGAATACCGCCCCTTGATGGCTCTTGAACCGGCCGCCCACCAGCTGATCGAAGCCCGGTTCATTGCCGAAACACCAGCTCGCGCAATGCACCGGCACAAACCCGCCGCCGTTCTCCACGAAATTTTTCAGGTTCGTCCACTGATGCGGCTGGATCGTGCCGTGATTCGCGTACAACAGCAGCACATCAAACTGGCCGAGATACTTCGCATCGCCCAGCGCCTCCTCCACGCTCACCGTGTAATCAAAATAAATCGCATCGCGCCCCAGCGCCTTGGCCAGCATGGGGTAGTACTCGTTGGAGTTGTGATGCTTCGCCGGATGCCCGAGGAACAGCACCCGAATCGGCCCCGCCTCCGCCATCAGGAAGCTGAACAAAAGAAAAACAGGAATGAGTAGTCGAGGTTTCATGGGCGACAAAGGTAGGCGCGAGTGTATCCATTGTGTTTCCAAAGGGGCAAGGTTTGAATGGGCACCCCTCGGTAGGGCGGTTTCTCCGAAACCGCCAAGGCGCGCTCGGAGATCGCGCCCTACCCGAAACAGCAAATGACAGTCATTCAAACTGTTCAATCGGCCAACTTGTCCGTACCTTGCGGCGAGTCATGAGCGACATCGTTCAACGCATCAAGGTCATCGATTCCCATACCGCCGGGGAGCCGACGCGGGTGGTGGTGGAGGGGTTGCCGGAATTTGCCGGCACGCCGACTGATTGGCGCGATTTTCTGCGCGCCCAGCATGATGATCTGCGCACGGCGGTGGCCTGCGAACCGCGCGGGCACGAGGCGATGGTGGGCGCGTATTTATTGGAGCCCACACAACCGGATTGCGTGGCGGGCGTGGTGTTCTTCAACAACGTCGGCTACTTGCACGGCTGTTTGCATGGCACCATTGGGGTGACGGTCACGCTCGCGCATCTCGGGCGCTTGAGCGACGGGGACAACAAAATCGAAACACCGACGGGCATCGTGACCGTGCGTCCGCCCGAGGATGGTTGGGTGACGGTGCAAAATGTGCGCAGTTGGCGCCACGCCGCCGCGGTGCCGGTGGACGTACCCGGCTGGGGCACCGTGCAAGGGGATGTGGCCTGGGGTGGTAATTGGTTTTACCTGATCGAAGCCGGGGACACCATTGAGGTGGATTTCAATAATCTCGATCAACTCACCGACTTCACCTGCGCTGTGCGCGAGGCGCTGGAGGCTAATGGCATCACCGGCGCAGATGATGGCGAGATAGATCATATCGAGGTGTTCGGGCCGTCGGCGAATGCGGCGGCGGACAGCAAAAATTTTGTGCTGTGTCCCGGGCGCGAATACGACCGCTCGCCCTGCGGCACGGGCACCAGCGCCAAACTCGCTTGTCTGCACGCCGCCGGAAAACTGCAGCCCGGCCAACTCTGGAGGCAGGCGGGCATCCTCGACACTGTGTTCGAAGGCACCGTGCAGGAAGCGCCCGAAGGCGGCGTCCTTCCCACGGTCAAAGGCCGCGCCTTCGTCACTGCCGAAAACGAATTGATCGTGCATCCCAATGATCCCTTTGCCGCCGGCATTTTACGCTGACAATGGAAAAAAACCTGAACGGACTCGCAGGCTCGTCCCTCCAGCAAATCGAATCGTACTTGTACCTCCTACTCCTTCTCGGAAACACAATTCGATTACGAGTACGAGGTGCGAGGTACGAGTACGATTGCGCAAATTGGAGGGACGAGCCCGCGAGTCCGAACAACGCCCGTGTCTGATCGCGACCACGACATTCTCATTATCGGCGGCGGCGTGATTGGCCTGTGCTGTGGGTGGTATCTTTCCAATGCCGGCCGCACGGTCACCATTCTCGATCGCGACCCCACGCGCCGCGAGTCGTGTTCCGATGAAAACGCCGGCATGGTCGTGCCCAGCCATTTCATCCCGCTTGCGGCGCCCGGCGTCATCGCGCAGGGGCTCAAGTGGATGCTCAATCCGAAGAGCCCGTTTTACCTGCGGCCACGGCTGGATCCCGCGCTCTGGAGTTGGTGCTGGCAATTCTTTCGGCACGCCAATGCGCGGCATGTCGAGGACACCAAACAATTACTCGCCGACATCAGTCTCGAAAGCCGGCGCTTGTTTCTGGAGTTGGCCGATGAACTTCCATTCGATCTCACCACGCGCGGCCTGATGATGCTGTGCCGCACCGAGGCCGGCCTTGAGGAGGAGGCTCAGGTTGCCGCGCTGGCACGGGAAGTGGGCGTGGAAGCCGAGGTATGCGACGCCGCGCGCGTGCGCGAGTTGGATCCTGATGCGCAGATGGATGTGGCCGGTGCCGTGTGGTTCGCGCAGGATTGCCACCTCGATCCGCTGAAATTTCTCGAAGCCCTACGCCATGGCATCCGCGCCAAGGGCGGTCGCTTCATTGAAGGCGAATGCACCGAGTTCGAACGCAACGGCCAACGTCTCACCGGCATTCGCACCGCCCATGGCGAAAAGCACACCGCCGATCACATCGTCCTCGCTGGCGGCGCGTGGACGCCCGAACTCACGCGCCAACTCGACCTGCGCATTCCCATGCAGGGCGGCAAAGGCTACTCGCTCACCCTGCGCAATCCCGCCGAGCTGCCGCGTCTGTGTTCGTTGCTCAAGGAAGCGCGCGTTGCCGTCACCCCAATGGGCAACAAGCTTCGCGTTGGTGGCACCATGGAAATCTGCGGCACGGATTTATCAGTGAACCGCACCCGCCTGCAGGGGATCATCGAAGGCTTCTGTCAGTTTTTCCCCGCCTTCAGCCCGGACGACTTCACCGGCATCGAGCCGTGGTCCGGCCTGCGCCCCTGCACCCCCGACGGGCTCCCCTGCATCGGCCTCATCCCCGGCACGCAGAACGCCACCGTCGCCACCGGCCACAACATGCTCGGCCTCAGCCTCGGCCCCGTCACCGGCCGATTGGTCGCTGACCAACTCGCAGGCCAACCCGCTCCCGCTTTTGACGCCCAGCGCTTGGATCCGCGTCGGTTTGTGTAAAAGGGACTTGAGAACTTTGGCCTCCGGCCACACGCTTTGGTCACGCATGAAAACGTGGATTAAAATTTATCTTGGTGCAGTGGTTCTATTGGGAGCACTGACGGTTCGGGCGGACGGGTTTGCCGTTGAGAAAACCGAGGCCGGGGTGACGGTGAATTACGACGGGAAGCTGCTCACGCGGTATGTGATTGGCCAGTCGAATAAGCCGTTTCTCTGGCCGGTGATCGGGCCGAGTGGGGCGGAGATGACGCGCGCGTTTCCGATGGAGAAACGCGAGGGTGAGCGGCACGATCATCCGCATCACCGTTCACTGTGGTTTGGCCAACAGGATATTGGCGGGTTTGATACGTGGCATGAACCGGCCAGCGGTCGGCGCACCACGTTGGGCAGTACGGTGCATCGCGAGTTTGTGAAAGTGCAGGGCGGCGACACCGCGGTGATCGTGTCGCGCAATGATTACGTGGGCGATGGCAAAAAGCTGTTGGCCGATGAACGCACGCATGTGTTCCGCGTCGAGAACGGGCAGCGGATCATTGATGTGACTATCAAGTTCATTGCTGAGCATGGCGATTGTGTGTTGGGCGACAAGAAGGATGCCGGCTTCAGCGTGCGCGTGGCGACGAGCATGGATGTGGATAGCAAGAAAGGCGGTCGCCTGATTAATAGCCACGGCGTCACCGACAAGGCCGCGTGGGGCAAGCGCGCGGAGTGGGTGGATTATCACGGACCGGTCAACGGCAAGACCGTTGGCGTGGCGATTCTGAATCATCCCAGCAGTTTCCGGCATCCCACGCCGTGGCACGTGCGCACCTACGGGCTGTTCACCGCCAACCCCTTCGGGCTCAAGAGTCTCGGTCAGGGCAAGGACGGCGCGTTCACGCTCAAGAAAGGCGAGAGCCTAACGCTGCGCCATCGGGTGATCTTCCATCTTGGCGACGAAAAAGCCGCCAAGATTGCCGAAGCCTACAAGGCCTACGCGGCGGAGAAATAATCGGTCGGCTTACCTCCAAGATAAGCATTGAAATTGAGACAAACTCTCAATAGCGTCGAGGCGTGAGTGATGCGCGACATTTGGGGCAATTGACGGTGGGCGAATCGGCGGCCTTGGGCAGCATGGATTTGCCAGCCGCCGCTGCGGGGCGTTTGCGGGAGATGGGGTTCCTGAGCGGGGCCTCGGTGCGGTTGGTGCGCCGGGCGCCGTTGGGGTGTCCGATCGAATTTGAAGTGGGCGGCGCGCGGTTGGCACTGCGGCAGGTGGATGCGTCCCAAATCTTCGTGCAATAATTTTTCTTCCGATGGCTTCTGAACGGACGTTTGCCTTGGTGGGTAATCCCAATACGGGCAAGACCACGCTCTTTAATGCGCTGACTGGGCTCCGCCAAAAGGTGGCCAATTACCCCGGTGTGACGGTTGAGAAAAAGGTGGGCACGGGCCGGGACCGGCATGGCGAGGCGTTTACGGTGATCGATTTGCCCGGCGCCTATTCGCTCGATGCCAAGTCGCCCGATGAAGAGGTGACGCGGGCGGTGTTGCACGGCGAACGCGCCGACACGCCGCAGCCGGATGCGGTGATCTGTCTGGTGGATGCCGGCAATCTGGAGCGGCATTTTTATTTGGCCACGCAAGTGATGGAGCTGGGCCCGCCGGTGATTGTGGTGATCAATAAAACCGACGAAGCCGAGGAGCGCGGCATCACCATCGCCGCCAAGAAACTGGAGGAACGCCTCGGCGTGCCGGTGGTGCCCATGCAGGCCAATGCGCGCATCGGCATGGAGGCGCTGCAGGTGGCGCTCAGTGCGGATGATTTGGCCCGGCCCCAATGGAAAGCTGAAACGGCGGTGGCCGGGGAGAAAAGCGATGCGGCCGCGCGTTATCAAGCGATTGAAACACTGCTCGACGGCACGGTGGCCCGCAGCGAGGAGGAGCGCCTCGCGCCCAGTGACAAATGGGATCGCGTGCTGGTGCATCCGATTCTCGGTTGGGTGGTGTTACTCAGTATTCTGGGCGGTTTGTTTTTTACGTTGTTCAGTCTGGCGGGCATTCCGATGGATCTCATTGATGGCGCTTTCGGTTGGCTGGGCGAGCAGGTCGAGGCGCGCATGGCCGAGGGCGATCTGCGCGCGCTGATCACCGAGGGCATTATTGGCGGCGTGGGCGGTGTGGTGATTTTTCTGCCGCAGATTCTCATTCTATTTTTCTTCATCAGCCTCATGGAAAACACCGGCTACCTCGCGCGGGTGTCCTTCATGATGGATCGCCTGATGTCGGGCGTGGGCCTGAACGGCAAGGCGTTTGTGCCGCTGCTCAGCTCGTACGCCTGCGCCATCCCGGGCATCATGGCCACGCGCACGATGGAGAGCGCACGTGATCGACTGATCACCACGCTCATCGCGCCCATCACCAGTTGCTCCGCGCGCCTGCCGGTGTACGTGATGCTCATCGCGCTGATGCTGCCCGTGGGTTCGGCCGGTCAAAAGGCGCTCGTGCTGCTCGGCCTGTACGTGTTGAGCATCCTCGGCGTGTACGCCTTTGCATGGGTTTTCAACCGGTCGCTGGCCAACACCGAAAAGACGCTGCTGATTTTGGAACTGCCGTCGTACCAACGCCCGAGCTGGCGGGAGATCGGCCTGCAAATGGTTGAGCGCGGCAAGGTTTTCCTGCGTCGGGCCGGCACGGTGATCCTTGGCCTGTCCATTGTGCTTTGGGCGCTGACGACCTATCCGAAAAGTGATTCTGAAAACGGCAGTGACCAGCTCGCTTACAGCGCTGCCGGTCGTCTGGGCAAAGCCATTGAGCCGGTCATCGAGCCGTTGGGGTACGATTGGAAAATGGGCATCGGATTGGTGGCGTCGTTTGCCGCGCGCGAAGTGTTTGTGAGCACCATGTCGATTATCTATCTGGGTGAAGAGGCGGAGGAAGATTCCATCCGCGAACACATGGCCAAAGAAACCCGCGCGGACGGCACCCCGGCCTATGACGTGCGCACCTGCCTAAGTCTGCTGGTGTTCTATGTGTTCGCCATGCAATGCCTCAGCACGGTGGCGGTGACGCGCCGGGAAACCAACAGCTGGCGCTGGGCGATTTTGCAGGTGGTGTATCTCACCGGCTTTGCCTACCTCGCCGCGCTGGCCACCTATCAAATCGGCGGCCGTTTCCTGTCATGAACGACTGGCAATCATGGGCCGCTCCAGCCGTGGTGATCGTCACCGTGGCCATCCTTCTCTGGCGCAAATTGCGCCCGCCCAAAGAGGCCGGTTGCGATCAGGAATGTGGTTGCGGGAAGGACGATTAGTCGCCCGCCTCTGAATTCACCTTATCCGGAAATGTCATTCGGCAAAGTGCCGGCAACACCACCAGCGTCAACGCCGTGGCAGTGAGGATGCCGCCGATGACGACGGTGGCGAGCGGGCGTTGGACTTCGGCGCCGGTGCCGGTGGCCAGCGCCATGGGGAGGAAGCCGAGCGAGGCGACCAGCGCGGTCATCAACACGGGGCGCAGGCGGGTGAGGGCGCCATCGCGGATGGCGTCCTCGAGCGATTTGCCTTCTTCGCGTAGTTGATTGATGAAGGTAACCAGCACCAATCCATTTAAAACTGCGATGCCGGAGAGGGCGATGAAGCCAACGGCGGCGGAGATGGAGAAGGGCAACCCACGCAGGGCCAATGCTGCCACGCCGCCGGTCAAGGCCAAGGGCACGCCGGTGAACACCAGCAGCGCCGGGCGTGCGGCGTGGAAGGTGGTGTAGAGGAGCAGAAAAATCAGCACAAAACACAGCGGCACCAGCGCCCCCAGGCGCGCGCGGGCGGAGAGGAGATTTTCGTATTGGCCGCCCCACGCCAGCCACGCGCCGGCGGGCAGGGGGACTTCCGCGCCGATGGCCAATTTGGCTTCCTTCACAAAACCGGCCAGATCGCGGCCGCGCACATTGCACTGCACGACCACGCGGCGTTTGCTGTTTTCGCGGCTCACCTGATTGGCACCCTCGGCGCGGTCGATCTGCGCCAGATCACTCAACGGGCGCGCGGGCGCAATGTGGGTGGCGTGCGGATCGCCGTTGAGTGAGCTGCCGTGTTCGGTCTCGGCTCGGCGCGGCAGGGGGATGAGCAGATTGGCAAGGGCATCGGAGCGTTGGCGCAGGGTCTCGGGCAGGCGCACGACGATGTCGAACCGTCGGTCGCCCTGGAACACCTGCCCGGCTTCGCGGCCGCCAGTGGCAATGTTGACGGTGTCCACCACCGTGTCGCTATCCAGCCCCAACCGCGCGAGCGCCGGGCGATTGGGCCGAACGGTGATGATGGGCATGCCGGTGGTTTGCTCCACCTTCACGTCTTCCGCGCCGTCGATGTGCCCGAGCACGCCGGCCACGCGCTCGGCGGTGGCGCGCAAGGCGGCCGGGTCATCGCCGAAAATCTTCACCGCCACATCACCGCGCACGCCGGCGATCATTTCGTGAAAGCGCATTTCGATCGGCTGCGTGATCTCCCATTTGTGCCCGTTCTGATCGGCAATTGCCGCGCGTAGCTGATCCACCAACGCGGTCTTGCTGAGGTGCGGATCGGGCCATTGCGCGCGCGGTTTGAAAATAATAAACGTATCGGACACACTCGGCGGCATGGGGTCAGTGGCGATGTCGGCCGTGCCGGTTTTGGAAAATACGACCTCGACCTCGGGCATGGTTTTCACCGCTTTCTCCACGTGCAACTGCATGCGGGTGCTTTGCTCGATGCCGGTGCTGGGGATGCGCATGGCGTGCATGGCAATGTCGCCTTCGTCGAGCTGGGGAATGAACACTTGCCCGAGGCGCGTGAAGCCGATGCCGGTGCCGAGGAGCAGGGCGAGCGCGCCGGCGAGTACCAGAGCGCGCCGACGCAGGGCGAAGTCCAGCACGGGCGCATACACGCGGCGCGCGCCGCGCATCAGGATGTTTTCCTGCTCGGCAATCTCACCGCGCACCAGCAGCGCCACCATGGCGGGCACGAAGGTGAGCGACAGGATGAAGGCGGCGGTCAATGCGAAGATCACCGTGAGTGCCATCGGATGAAAGAGTTTCCCTTCCACGCCGGCCAGCGCGAGGATGGGTACGTAGACCATGATGATAATCGTCTCGCCAAAAGCCGTGGCGCGGCGCACTTCGTGACTGGCGGCGCGCGTGGTTTCCAGCCGTTCCTCGCGTGTGAGCGGTCGGCCCAGTTTGCGTTGTTGATCGGCCAACCGGCGCAGGCAGTTTTCCACGATGATCACCGAGCCATCGATGATGATGCCGAAATCAATCGCGCCCAGACTCATGAGATTGCCGCTAATGCCGAAATGCGTCATGCCCAGCGCGGCCAACAACATGGAGAGCGGGATGGCCAGGGCGGTGAGGAATGCCGCGCGGAAGTTGCCCAGCAACGCAAAGAGCACCACCACCACGAGCATGGCGCCGTAAAAGAGGTTGTGCGCGACGGTATCGATGGTGTCATGCACCAGCCGCGAGCGATCGAGTACGGCGCGCGCCGTGACGCCCGAAGGCAGGGATTGTTGGACGTCTTCAAATTTCTCGCGCACCGCCACCGCCACGGCGCGGCTGTTGGCGCCGCTGAGCATCATGGCCGTGCCGATCACCGCTTCGCGGCCGTTCACACTGCCGCTGCCGAGGCGGAGTTCGCCGCCGATCTCCACGGTGGCCACCTGGCCGATGTTCACGGGAGTGCCGCGATGGGCCTTGAGAACCACCGCGCGAATATCCTCCACCCCGCGCAGGCGCGCATCGGCGCGCACGAGGGCGGCTTCGCCGTGGCGTTCCACAAAGCCGGCGCCCAGACTGCGGTTGTTGCGTTCCAAGGCGCCGATGACATCCTGCAACGTCAATCCGTAGCCCTGCAACGCGCGCGGGTTGGGCAGTACATGGTATTGCTTGAGATAACCGCCGATGGCGTCCACGTCGGCGACATTCGGGACGGTGCGCAGTTGCGGACGGATGATCCAATCCTGCACGGTGCGCAAATAGGCAAGGCGCTGGACGCGGTTGGTGAGCCATTCGCCTTCGGGTGTGCGGAAGTGGCCGTCCTGTTCAAACTCCACCGTCCACATCAACACCTCGCCCAAGCCGGTGGTGATCGGTCCCATCGCCGGTTCGATGCCCGGCGGCAATTCCTCGCGCGCGCGGTCGAGCCGTTCGCCAACCTGTTGTCGCGCCAGATGAATATCCATCCCTTCCTCAAACACCGCTGTCACCTGACAAAAGCCATTGCGCGAAACCGACCGCGTGTGGAGCAGACCGGGCACACCGGTGAGCGCTGTCTCGATGGGGAAGGTCACCTGCCGTTCCATGTCCTCCACCGAAAACGCCGGCTCGATCACGTTGATCTGCACCTGTTTGTTCGTGATATCCGGCACCGCGTCGATTGGCAGTTGCCACAACGACCGCGCCCCCACCAGGGCCAGTACCAAGGTGGCCACCACCACCAGTACGCGGTTACGAATCGAAGACTGAAGAATGCGCTCAAGCATGGGAGGAGTTTTCAATGCCCAAAGACCAAGCTCCAAGGAATGCCCAAGAGCCAAGAATTAAGGGGTGGTTGAGATGAATTTGGGAATTGTTCATTGGGAACGCTTGGTCATTTCAGTGACTATGATCGTGGCCAGCGGCGGCTTTGCCGAACTCGGCTTTCAACAGGAAACTGCCGCTCACCACCACACGGTTGGTGGGGGAGAGCCCGCGCTGGATTGGCAGCCAGTCGTTGTCTTCGGCGCCGAGGATCAGATGACGCGCCTTGAAGGTGCGCTCCTTGCCGGTGGCCACGTACACCGTGGGTTTGCCGTCCACGTACTGCACCGCCTCGGTCGGCACGGCGAGCGATTCTTGGGCCGGTTCGGTTCCGGGCAAATGCACGGTGAGAAATTGGCCGGGCCGCCACTGGCCTTCGGGATTGGCCAACACCACGCGGGCTTGCACGGTGCGCGTCTCGGTGTCCACCACGGGGCTAACGAAATCCAGTTTGGCCTCCGTGCGCCGGCCGGTTTCAGGGTTCACCAAAGTCACTGGATGCCCGGCCTTCAAGCCTCCGGCTTGCGATGTAGGCACATCGAGCAACACCCACACCGTGGCAAGGTCCGCGAGCATCAGCAAATGCGGCTGCTCGGGATTGGCGTTTTCGCCGAGGGCAATCTCGCGCTCCACGACAGTGCCGGCGCGTGGGGCGCGCACAATGTACTCCGGCGAAATCACGGGCTTGGCGATGAACGCCTTGATTTGATCGGGCGACATGCCGAGCAAGCGCAGTTGATTTCGGCATTGGGTCACGCCGGACTCGGCGGTGGCCAGCGCGTTGCGGGCTTCGGTAAGATCTTTATTTTCCTTGGCCTGTGCCGCCCGAAGCTGGGCGATGGCGGCGACTTGCTTGGCCTTGGCCGCCGCCAGATCACGGGTCTGCTGCGCCTGCGCCTGGGCCAGCGCGGCTTGACCGGCGGTCAGGGCGGCCTCGGCGGCTTGCTGGTTGCGCGCCTGCAGGGCCTTGGCCTGAGTGAGCGCGGCCTCCGCAACCTGCACCTTGGCCTGGGCAGTTTGCAGGGCGGTTTCGCGTCGTTGCAGTTCGGTCTGCGCCAAAGCCCCGGCGGCGGCGAGTTTGCGGCCGGTCTCCACCAGTTTTTGGGCGGCAGTCACCGCCGGTTGAGCGGCGGCCAATTCGCTTTCGGCTTGGGGAATGATGGCGTTGTTCTTGGCCAGAACATGGGCGGCTTGAGTGACGGCCAGATCGGCTTTGGCGGCGTTGATGACGGCGGGATTATCCGCGAGGGCAATCAGGGCTTCGGCGTTTTTCAACTCGGCTTGGGCTTGCGCGGTGAGAGCGTTGGCCTCCGCCAGAGTTACGGAGGATTGCGCGGACACCACCGCGGCCAGAGCTTTGAGCAGGGCGTTTTGGTTGGCGCCCAGCTCGGGGCTTTCGATGACGAATAAGATGTCGTTTAGATTTACCGTCTCGCCCAAATGCGCCTGCATTTTCACTACGCGACCGTGAACCAAGGTGCCGACATGCGCGGTGGTTTCTTCGTTGAAGGCCACCCGGGCGGCAACCGCATGCGTTGGTTGAAATGTGCGGCGGGTTAGCGGCTCCACGCGGACGGCGTTCTGCTCCATGGCGGCGGTCGACAGGGTAATCTCGGCAGGCGGCGGGGTGGGGCCGTGATCGTGGCCGTGCGAATGGCCGCCACTGCCGCCGCCGCATCCGGCGAAGACGATCGCCAGCGCCGGCAACCATTGTGTGTTCGTTTTCATAAAGCGATTAGTTGGATTCATTTTCAATTTCCAAAGTGCTGCCACCGGTGGCGCGGTCGAGACGAAGGACGGCGCGGGCGGTTTGGTGTTGAAGCCGGAGGGTTTTGAGCTGGGCCTCAAGGTGATCGAGCTCGGCAAGGCGGAGTCGGGTGACATCTTCCTGACCGGCCTCGAAAACCTGACGGGCGAGGGCGACGCGTTGCGCGTGCAAGGGCAGGAGTTGGGTGCGCGCCTGACGGGTGGTGGTCATGAGCTCGGCGACGGCGTGATGGGCCTCGCGGATTTCGCTGACGACCTGGCGTGTGGATTGGGTGAGGCGTTGGCGGGCGGCAATGGCTTGAGCGCGAGCCCGGGCGCGGCGTGCCTGACCGTTGTCGAACAGTGGTAACGGCAGAGTGAGTGAAGGGCCGAGTGACCAGTCGCTGTCTCGCTCGGTATTGAGTCCGGCGGCGGCGCCTTCCAGCCACGCGAGCCGGGCGAGGGCTTGGGCATCCTCCAAGGCGGCGAGTTGCCAACGGTCGGTTTGAATCTCCGGCCGCACGCGCAGACCGTGCGCGATGGCGTCCTGTTCGCCGCGCAGGGCTACCTGTGTGTACAGCGGCGTGGCGAGTTGCCAATCGGTGCGGCCGCGCGGCTGACCGAGCAGGTGGGCGAGCTGGAACAGGGCGGTTTTGCGGCGGCGATCGGCTTCGCGTAAATCCAGGTTGGCATGGGTGAGTTCGGCTTTGAGGGTGATGACGTCCAGTTGCGTGCCTTCGCCGGCCTCAAGCCGGGCTTCGGTGATCATGAGCAGTGCGTTCAGGCGGGCGGCGCGTTGGGCGAGCAGAAGGGATTCTTGTCGGGCGACGATGGCGTTGAAATAGGTTTGCTGCGTGTGATGGAGGATCTCCAAGGCGGTGGTGACGGCTGCG
The DNA here is from genome assembly GCA_014382585.1 of Limisphaerales bacterium. Classification (NCBI taxonomy): domain Bacteria; kingdom Pseudomonadati; phylum Verrucomicrobiota; class Verrucomicrobiia; order Limisphaerales; species Limisphaerales bacterium. The sequence goes on from JACNJL010000040.1 coordinate 15,954, forward strand.
GCGCTGGCGGCGCGCAGGCGAGCGTCGGCGGCGCTGATGCGGCGCGGGCGTTGAAGGAGCTGGGTCAATTCCGCGGCCAGACCGGTTTCGATCACGGTGCGACCGCCGCCTTCGGGCGCGCGCAGGACGATATCGAGCACGGGATTGGGCCACAGGAGGGATTGATGGGCGTCGGCTTGGGTTGTGCGGACGCGGCTCAGCGCGAGTTGCAGATCGGGCGATTGCTGCAGGGCGCGTTCGAGGGCGACGGATAGTGACAGCTGATCCGGTGCCGGCGCGGCCTCCGCGGGCAGGGCGTTGGTATGAAATTGAATGGCGTTGGCAAGATTGGCGGCGGATTGGATGTGCTCCGCGGTACGGTGCGACGGCGCCTCCGGCGTGGCGCAGCCCACCAAAGTGATGAGGGCGATGAGAGCGAGTACGGCGATGTGTTGCCGAAACCCGGTCGGCAGGAGGCGGCGTTGGGCTCTGTCGGCGAGGCGCCGGGAGCACTGTTGGGCCAAATTGTTTACGATAAATTTCATGAGTTCAATGGGGTTCAGTAAAAGGCACAGCACGATCGCACGGGATCATGCGGGACACGGGAACCGATCGGTTCCGTTACAGAAGAGCGGGCGCGCGGCCGGGAAGGGCGGCGCGGGTGCGGAAATGATGGGTGACGCGATCGGGCGGGGCGCGGCCGGAGTCGGTCCGGAACACCACATCGGCATCGGTGGCGGGCGTGGGCAGTTGGAGCGGCCACGCGAGCGCGGGGGTGAAGGCAAAGTGAAGGCTATCCTGATCGGTGAGCTTGAAGCCGCCGGATTCGAGGGCGCACTGGCCGCAGTGATCGTGGCGATGTGCGGGGCCGTCGCCGTGATGATGCTCGGTTTGGCAACTGCCGGGCAACAGGCCGGTGCCGCTCCACAGACAATGCGAGGTGGCTGGCAGCCAAGCCGCCAGCACCATCAGCGCCGCCATGTACCGGAGTCGTTTCACCGTTTGTCCAATAGCATATTCGGCAGGGCGGCTCAAGGCTTTAGCGGTTTTGCTTGTTTGTCCGGGCGACGGACGGGAGGATGACGGCGTGAAACGGGTGCTGTTGTTTTCGTTGATGATGCTTTCGCTGGCCGCGCAGGCGGCGAAGAAACCGAATATTCTTTTTGCCTTTGCCGATGACTGGGGGCGGTACGCGAGTGCGTATGCGAAGGTGGACGGGCGGCCTTCGCCGAATGAGGTGGTGCGCACGCCGCACTTCGATCGCGTGGCGCGGGAGGGCGTGTTGTTCAAGAACGCGTTTGTGACGGCGCCTTCGTGTACTCCTTGTCGGAGTTCGTTGCTGAGCGGGCAGTATTTTTATCGGACCGGAAGGGCGGCGATTTTGCAGGGGGCGGTGTGGGATGAAACGATTCCGAGTTATCCGTTGATGTTGCGTGATGCGGGGTATCACATTGGCGAGACCTATAAAGTGTGGGGGCCGGGCACGCCGAATGATGGGCCGTACGGGGCGGGCAAGTTTCGGTTTGAAACCGCGGGCGGCCGCTTCAATGGATTTTCGCAAAACGTCTCGCGCCTGATTGCGCAGGGCAAAAGCGTGCCGGACGCGAAGCAGGTGCTCTACGATGAGGTGAGCGCGAATTTTGAATCATTCCTCAAAGCGCGACCGGAGGGGCAGCCGTTTTGTTACTGGTTCGGGCCGACGTTGGTGCATCGAAAATGGATTCAGGGCTCGGGGAAAAAGTTGTGGGGCATCGATCCCGATTCGCTGAAGGGCAAGCTGCCGGGGATGCTGCCGGATGTGCCGATTGTGCGCGAGGATTTCGCGGATTACCTCGGCGAAGTGCAGGCCTTCGACCACGCGCTCGGGCTGATTCTTAAGCGGCTGGAGCAACTGGGCGAGCTGGATAACACCGTCGTGGTGGTGAGCGGCGATCACGGCGCGCCGGGGTTTCCGGGTGGCAAATGTAATTTGTACGACTTCGGCACCGCCGTGCCGCTGGCCGTGTGGTGGCCGGGCAAACCGGGCGGGCGCGTGCTGGAGGATTACGTGAACCTCATGGACCTTGCGCCGACCTTCCTTGAACTCGGCGGTGTGAAACCTCCGAAGGTGATGACCGGCCGCAGTCTGGTGCCGGTGTTGGAATCGAAACAACAGGGGCTGGTGGACGCCAAGCGCAACTGGGTCATCACCGGCCGCGAACGTCACGTTGCCCGTGCCCGCGCCGATCTGCTCGGTTACCCGCAACGCGCTTTGCGCACGCCGGAGTTTTTGTACATCATCAACTTCAAACCTGACCGCTGGCCGATGGGCGATCCGTATCATCTCAAGGCCGACAAACAGCCTGACTTCAACACGCTGGCCAACAACACCTTTGTGACCTTTGGCGATCTCGATGCCAGCCCGACCAAGGCGTGGCTCATGCAGCAGGTGGATGTGCCGAAGTGGAAGTGGCATTACGATTACGCCTTCGGCCGGCGCCCGCGCATTGAGCTGTATGACCTGAAGAACGATCCGGATCAGCTCAAGAACGTCGCCGACCAGCCGCAGTTTGCCGCCGCGCAAAAGCAGCTGCACGGGCGGTTGATGGCCGAATTGAAGCGGACGGGCGATCCGCGCGTAAGCGGGGACGGCAGCACTTTTGATAAGCCCCCTTTCTCCGGCGATTTTCGGCGGACGCCGTAGATGCGCTCTGTGCTGCCGGCAAGAATTCGGCAGCACATTGGCGCACTTTCCACTCGCCCAAATTAATTCCCAAAAACACCTTGACTCTGTAGTTAACTACAGGGTTTAGAGTGTGAAGACGATGCGTGACGGAACCTTCCAGAAAATCGGGCAAGCGGCCAAGGCGGCGGCGGTGGGGGTGGAGACAGTGCGTTTTTATGAGCGCGAGGGGTTGCTGCCCAAACCCAAGCGCAGCGGCGCGGGGTATCGGTTGTACCCGCCGGACACAGTGGCGCGACTGCGGTTTATCAAACAGGCGAAGCAACTGGGGTTTACGTTGAAGGAAATCAATGAGCTGCTTTCGTTGCGGGCATCTTCGCGTTCGAATTGTGGCGACGTGCGCGAGCACGCGGAGCGCAAGCGCGATGAGATTGACGGCAAGTTGCGCGAGTTGAGGAAATTGCGCCGGGCCTTGGATCAATTAATTGAGGAATGCTCGGGTGAGGGGCCGGTGAGTGAGTGCCCCATCCTCGGGGCGATGGAGGTGAACAAACGATGAAGGTGGAGTTGGTTTATGATTTGGATTGTCCGAATGTTGCCTTGGCGCGGCGGCGTTTGCTGGAAGGCTTTGCCCGGGCAGGGGCTTCGCCGCATTGGCAGGAGTGGAATCGCAATGCATCGGATTGCCCGCCGCAAGCGCGTTGTTTTGGTTCGCCTGCCATCCTCGTGAACGGCAAAGATGTGGAAGGTTCAGGGGAGTTGAGCGACGCGGATTGTTGTCGGCTTTACATCGATGGCGCGCCCGGTCCGGAACAAGTTTCACTGGCTCTCAACACGGCCGCTGGAAATGGAAATGCCGGAGGCTGGCGGAAAGGGTTGCTCACCCTGCCGGGCATCGGCTTCGCATTTCTGCCCAAACTGGCTTGTCCACTTTGTTGGCCCGCTTACACCGGCTTCCTTTCTTCGCTCGGATTGGGGTTCCTCGCCGAGACCGTTTATCTGCTTCCGCTCACGCTCATTTTTCTGTCGATCGCTTTGGGCGCGCTGGCGTTTCGCGCCCGGCAACGTCGCGGTTACGCACCCTTTGCACTCGGGTTTGCGGCGGCGGCGGTAATGGTTTTTGGGAAATTTCAATTCGAGTCGGACCCCGCCCTGTACGCCGGAATCGTCCTGTTGATTGCCGCTTCCCTTTGGAACGCGTGGCCTTCGCACACCACTCCTTCTGAGCCTGCCTGCCCGGACTGTCCTTCCTGATTTTTTAACCCACAAACAAAAGGAAACGTATGAGCGAAAAACGAACCATCGAAATCTTCAGCGCCGGTTGTCCGGCCTGTGAGGATACCATCCAACTGGTCAATCAAATGGCTTGCCCCTCCTGCGAGGTGAGCGTGCTGGATGTGAACGATGCCACCGTGGCCGGGCGCGCCAAGGCGTTGGGCGTTCAATCCGTGCCGGCCGTGGCCATCAATGGCGAGCTGGCCGATTGTTGCGCGAGCCGTGGGCCGGATGCCGGGGCATTACAGGCTGCGGGGCTTGGACAGGCGGTTTAAGATTGAGTTTGGCGGGGCAAGCCACCACGCTTGCGTCGCCGGTCTTAAGAGGCAAACATTTTGAGCGCGAAGATTTAGTGAAAGGGAATCAATGAAAATGAAACAATTGGTTGGGATCGGATTGCTGGCGGCGGGCTTAATGAGCGTGCAGGCGGAGGATGGCGCTCCGGAGGCGAAACCGGAAGTGCGCTCGGCGGCAGCTGTCAAAACATTGAACGCGGAAAAGCAAGTGACCCTGCTTTACGTCAAAGGAATGACGTGACCGTCCTGCGCGATCGGCATCCGTGTGAAGCTGAGGAAACTGGATTTCATTGATACCAAACGCTTTAAGCGCGGGGCGGATATGGATGTGAAAATGCAATTGCTGACCATTGCGCTCAAGGCCGACGCTGGCGAAAAACTGCTCATCACGCCGCTCATCGAGAAGGCCATTGATGATGCGGGCTACGATCCGGTGGAGTGGTACACCTTGGAAATGGAAAAGCTGACGCCGCATCCGTTCAAGCCCGCGCCCAGGAAAAAATAATCGGATGATCCGCAGGCTCACTTCGTCTCTTTCCATTATTGTGATTGTGGCCGTTTGCTTCGCCCCGCGATTGGCGGCGGATGAGCCGATAATGAATATGATGCCGCGTTGGTCGGGCGGTTGGGGCTATCAATTCATCCACGAGTATCGTCACGAAAGCGATCTGTTGCTGGGCCGCACCAAAAAGCACGCGGGTTTTACGGAGGATGTTCATCTGTTGCATTTGCAGGGCGTTTATACTTGGGACAAATCCATCCGCCTCACCGCCAAGCTGCCGTACGTGCTGGATGCGCGCCGCGAAATGCCCGATGGCTTGGGCGGCAAAAAAACCGAGTACGACAACGGCATCGGCGATCTCACGCTGGCGTTGCCGTTGAAAAAATATTTCAACCTCGATGGCCGCAGTGGGTCGTGGACGTTTAAGCCGCTGCTGCAAGTGCCACTTGCGGGAGATGACGACTACGAAGTTTACGACAACGAATGGGGCCACGGCTTGGGCCTTGGTTATGAATTTGAAACGGCGCGATTCCTTTTTTCTATCCATACCGGCGGGATGTTTTTTCATGAAAATGAGCCCTTCGAATCTCATTCATCGCTGGATCTTGGCTATAACTTTTTCGCGTGGGATACCAACGGCACACTGATGTGGGAAACGGATTTTCATTATGAGGATAACGGCTCTGAAACTCTCTCTGCCGGCCCTGCGCTATACTGGAATCTCAACGATACCGCTCACCTTAAGTTCGAGTGGAAGCACGACTTTTACGATCGCCAGGGCATACTCGACCACGGCAACGGCAGCACTTTCAAGTTTGGCATTGGGTTTGTCTTTTAGCCGGTTTGGGGCGATGCTGCCGCAGCTATTTTGGCTGACAACAACGAGGCATTGTTCGCCACGCCGGGCGAGGGGTATTTTCGTCTGGCGGATACGGACCAGAAATTCGCGCTGCATTGGAAAAGCGGTTCGCTGAAATACACGAACTTCAAACCGATGATGGAGGGCGGCACGGCGAAGTTGTTTTCGTGCTTTGATGAAAACCTCCGGCGAACCGTCGTTTACAAAACCCTGCACGACCACCTCCGCGAGGACGAGATTGAGACGCAGCGGTTCCTGCGCGAAGCCCGCGTGACCGCCAACATCTCCCATCCCGGCACCGTGCCGCTCTACGAACTCGGCCGCGACCGCAACGGCAATTTGTTTTTCACCATGAAACACGTGCGCGGCCGCGACCTGCGCAACATCATCGAATCCATCAAAGGCGGCGACGAACGCACCGCCGAAGTTTTCCCACTCGCCGCGCAAGTGGACATTTTAATTTCAGTTTGCCAAACCGTCGCCTACGCGCATCGGCACGGCGTCATCCATCGCGACCTCAAGCCGGCCAATATTTTAGTGGGCGGCTTTGGCGAAGCACTCGTCATTGACTGGGGCCTCGCCAAAGTATGGGGCGAACCCGAACTCGCCACCGACGAATTGGGCGCCGACGAAGACCCAGCCCTCACCCCCGTCGGTCGCCGTTATGGCACGCCACTTTATATGGCGCCCGAGCTCGCCCGGGGCGACGCCCACATCGACGCCCGCGTGGACGTCTTCAGCCTCGGTAACGTCCTTTTCGAAATCCTCACACACCAACAAATGCTCTCCGGCGAAACCGTCAGCGAAGTCACCGATCGCCTCCTCAACCAACCCCTCCTCAAGCCCGGCGAAGTCGCCCCCGAAAAAAACATCCCCCCCGCCCTCGAAACCATCTGCCTCCGCGCCCTGGAAAAAGAACCCAAAAACCGATACCACGACGTCACCGCCCTAATGGAAGCCTTGCAAAAATATCACGCGGCATAACGACTAAAAAAAACGCCACGGAAAATCCGTGGCGTTGAGGGGCTTGGTTGGTGGCGCGGTTGCCCTTCCGCGGGACGGTAGGTTTTTATGTTTCGTCCGTATCGAGGTTTTCATCGGAACCGTTTGTTGTAGGTTGTTCATCGGTGCTCTCGCTCGTACCGTCATTGCTTTCGGTGCTACGGGAACCTCTTTGCTCTTCCAAAGTCTTGAACCCGAGGGAACGCCAGAAGGCGCTATTTTCCCCAAGCTCAGGATCGGCCTTCACGGCGGCGACCAGACGCCGGCGTTTGTCGCGAAGACAGAGTGCCTTGGATGTGCGGGGAGCAATCATGCCGCGATAATGTTGCTTCATCAACTTCATGTCCTGTTCGGTATCCACCAGATCCTGTAAATCAGTTTCCGTGGATTCCAAGGACAAGTCGCTAAGCTTCTTACTCGGAGCATACTTGGTCCAACCTGTTACAAACGTTTCCATATCCTCAATGATAGATTTGATATTGATTTTCATATCAGTCCTTTCATTTGGTTATTCGGCCGGCTTCGGACCCCCCGGGAGACCGGCCCCCGATGAATGACACATATCTTTCATTAATATAAGGTTCGTAGTTTCAACCCCAGTTGTCAAATCGCTGAGGCAACTATTTTCGCCTTTTTTTAATTGTAACACGCATCGCCCCAACTCCCACCGGCCCCGTGACGAGCAGCACGCAAGAAATGCCTGTTTTCACGGGCGAAATGACTTGCTCCACGGCGCTCGTGACGCCGGTCACACCCGTCGTGACGTACGTCACAACGCCTGTGACTAAAGGAATATCTTCCGTGCCCACCGCCTTATCGCCCATGACTGCCGCCCCCGCGGATATGGCGGCGGGGTACTGTAAACAAAATTGGACATTTTAGTAGTCGGCACGTGGGCGGGGATATATAATGCGTCTGCAATGCAGATAAAAACTTACATTCAAAAGATCATTCTCACCGTAGCTCTTGCCGGAATCCTGTTGGGCTGCGGAGGCGGCGGCACGGAGGAGGGTGCGGACCAAAACCAATCCTCTGGCGACCAAGGCAATTCCAAGGGCGGCGGCAATGCCGC
>JACNJL010000041.1 GCA_014382585.1 Limisphaerales bacterium
CCCGTGAGTGCTTGGCCGAAGATTGCCATTTCGTATTCGTTCCCTGTATTGCGAGCGGGTAACTTGCAGCCCGCAAAACACGGGAGCACAAGACTGGCAGCCAGAATTAAATTGCACGCTCCCGTCATCCGTTCCATACTCCCCAAGGCAACACGGAAAACCAAACACAGTAAAGAGGAACTAATTCACTATGGGTCAACAAACCAATAAAGTACAAAAACGCCGCCGTCGCATTGACTATCTCAAACGCAAAAAGGCCAATAGCAAAGGCAGCAAATAATCCAGCCACATCACCTTCGCAAGCCCCTCAACGGGGCTTTTTTTGTGATCTTAATTTCAGATTTATTCACAAGCTGGAACTCACATTTTTGCCCACCTTGAGAAAGTTTTCACAATCACCCAGTTCAGACCCTAAAAATAAGGCTTTCCAGCAATCTTCACTCGATCAAAAAACGCAATATTTGGGGATAAGCTGTTCACAATATCTACTAGCCAACCCCCGAAAACGTGGTAACTTGTTCTTAGTTCCGCGAGCAATCGCTGGGGCTAAGGTTCCTTGAAAGAACAGAGTGAAGTGCCGGGCAACCGGCAGGAAACTCTCAGGATAAAACCCAGGAGAACTGGGAGAAAGGGCAGGCGAGGCTGATTCGACTGCCCCCTTTGAAGCGCGACGGATTTGCGGTGAAATTCGGTTGGAAATCACTTCGGTGATCTGATGGCCGTTTGGAATCGGGAAAAACCGAGCGTGAAGGAGGCACAGTTCACGTGAGTATCCGGTGGCGGTCGCACGCCATCGAAATGCGAAAAAGATACTCATGAGGTTAGGGGCGAACGGGCGCAAGCCCGACTAGAAACCGCCCCGAGCTGGCTGGAAAACGCGCTGACACGCGTCAGGCTCACTTCGGTGAACCCGATCATTCGTGACAGTTGCCGGACACAGCCCGGTCGCAAGTCCTTCGGGGTGCGGGACTGAGTTAAGTACGTGCGAGCCCGTTTCGAGCGAGCACAGAAAACAGTTGCCCAGAGGGTGTTGATTACCTACTGAAGCATCAGCACGGCGGGAAACAAAAATTGACCGGAAACGGTCAGCCAGACGAAATCCTCCGAAAGGAGGGACAAAGCTGGGGATCCCGTCGGGATGGCCACGAGCCTAAGACAACGGCCGTGAAAACCATCCAACGCGGTGGCGATACAAAAACTGTAGCGCTGCCATGTGAACGAAATGGTAATCTGAGGGGTAAGAGGCGAGACCCGTGGCAAGGGCCAACGCACCGTCAAAAGCGGTGGCAGACCCGTGCTAGATGGCTTGGAGGTGAAAAGTTCACATCCGCGTCCAAGTCTGGTCCGCAGGTCGGTGGCCGCAACTACTGGCTGAAGCGGGCTTATAAACCTCACCCAATAATTCATGTGCCGAGAGGCCTTGGACGGCCCTGCTATGAGGCCGACAACTCCGCGAGTCACGGAGAATGGCGTCGGGGAGCAACCGACCCGCATTGCGGGTGCCCAATGGTTGCATCGGGAAAGAGCGCGTGGCGAGCGCCCACCCCCCAATTTGTCCCTGCTGGACTTCGGTCCGGCAGGGACTTTTTGTGTTCACGCGAAATTTTCATGCGGGCAAAAAGTTCTCGGAAAAAGTTCTCGGATAAGGAAACCCCAATTTCTATCCCAGATCTTTTCGGCAAACAGCATCGGGCAGAAGCGGCACAAAAACCTTGCCCGAAGCACTGCTTCCGTGCTCAATCAGCCCTCACCACTTTTCGATTATGGGTAAAATCTACGACAACATCGTGCAAACCGTCGGCGGCACTCCGCTCGTCCGGCTCAACAAAGTCACCGAAGGCATCGACGCCAACGTCCTGCTCAAGTGCGAATTCTTCAACCCACTCTCCAGCGTGAAGGATCGCATCGGTCAGTCTATGATTGAAACTGCAGAAGCTGACGGGACGCTCACAAAAGACACCATCATCATCGAGCCCACCAGTGGCAATACCGGCATCGCCCTCGCTTTTGTCGCGGCCGCTAAAGGCTACAAACTCATTTTAACCATGCCCGAAAGTATGTCGCTGGAGCGCCGCACCTTGCTGGCGATGCTCGGCGCGGACCTCGTCCTCACACCAGCCGCAAAGGGAATGAAAGGCGCCATTGCAATGGCAGAAAAACTGGCCGCCCAAACGCCCAACTCTTGGATCCCTCAACAATTTGAAAACCCGGCCAATCCCGCCATCCACCGTAAAACCACCGCCGAAGAAATTTGGACGGACACTGACGGGGCGGTAGATTTTGTCGTCGCTGGCGTGGGCACCGGCGGCACCTTGACCGGATGCTACGAAGTCATCCACCCCCGCAAAGAATCATTTCAGGGCATCGCCGTGGAGCCGGCAGATTCTCCAGTGATTTCACAAACCATTGCCGGAGAAGAACTCACACCCGGCCCGCATAAAATTCAAGGCACCGGTGCCGGTTTTATCCCAGGCAACCTCCACTTAACCTCCGAAGCCGGTGACACCCAAATCGCTGAATGCATAAAAGTAAGCAATGATGATTCGTTTGCGATGGCCCGTACACTTGCCAAAACAGAGGGCATACTTTGCGGCATTTCCACGGGTGCAAACGTTGTGGCTGCACTCGAGGTAGCCCGTCGGCCGGAGAATGCCGGGAAGACTATTGTGACAATCGCGCCCTCCACCGGTGAACGTTACCTGAGCACTCCGTTAGCAGAAGAAGCACGAATGGCGGTCGCCGAACTGCCGGTTCAAGACCCTGCGGCTTAATATTTGCTGAAAAAAGTTATTGCCAACTCCGTTGGCTTGCCCCTAAATATCCGCGGCTAACGCCCCCATCTCGGATTCAGTCCGCGAAGGGTATCCCCGTTCGATCGTCTCGTTGCAGGCCATACTTGTTTCGATTCTGTTGCGCATGTTTGCACACACCAATTTTTATCATGGGAAAAAATAATAAGACCGAGTGGCCCGAAGAAGGCGAAGGCTACCTCGAAATCTCCGACAAAGGCTTTGGGTTCCTGCGCTCACCGGGCAACCGGTTCCAGTCCAAGCCCAGCGACGTTTTTGTGACGCCCGACACCATTCGGCGCCACTACCTCCGCGAAGGGTGCCACATTCAAGGCAGGCTCGTCCCGCCCCACAAAGGCCACAGTCCGCAACTTAAGGAAATTTACACCGTGAACGAAATGCCGTTCAAGGAATACACTGAATGCGCGCGGTTCGAAAACCTAACCACCATCGACCCGGTGGATAAATTTAATCTCGAGACCGAGCCCGACAGTATCGAGACGCGCATCATCGACCTCGTTACTCCTATCGGCAAAGGCACCCGCGGGATGATTGTCTCCCCCCCGCGCACGGGGAAGACCACCATCCTTAAGCAAATTTGCAACGCCGTGACCACCAACCATCCTGAGGTAAAAACCATTGTGATGCTCATCGACGAGCGCCCCGAGGAAGTCACCGACTTCGAGCGCTCCGTGGATGCAGAGGTGGTTGCCTCCTCCAACGATATGGACCTCGAAACGCACGTGCGACTATCGCGGTTTATGATCGAGCGCTGCCGTCGAATGGTCGAGTGCGGTCAGGATGTTTTTGTGTTGATGGATTCCATCACCCGCATCGCTCGCGCTTACAACAACGTTAACACCGGAAGCGGCCGCACAATGTCCGGCGGTGTGGATGCGCGTGCGCTTGAGATTCCGCGCCGGATGTTCGCCGCCGCGCGCAACATCGAAGGGGGCGGCTCACTCACGATTCTTGCCACTGCGCTGGTGGACACTGGCAGTCGAATGGACGAACTGATTTTCCAGGAGTTCAAGGGCACCGGTAACATGGAGTTGATCCTCGATAAAAAACTTGCGGAACGGCGCCTCTATCCGGCGATCGACATCCCCAAGAGCGGCACCCGCAAAGAAGAGAAACTCTTTCCGGAAGAGCACCTCGGTGCCATCCACAAACTGCGCCGGACCATGATTGATCTGGATCCCGTTCAGGCAATGGAAACGTTGATCGGCGCGCTGAAAAAACACCCAACCAACGTGGAGTTGCTTTCTAAGTTAAAAACCTAGATTATCCACCCTATGGCACGCACCACGGGGGCATCGAAAAAACTAAAGCGAGGCCGACCCGCTGATCTAAAATCGCGCCCGCCCTATGCGCGGATGCTGCAAATTCACGATATGGTGCAACGCGGCAATTATCCCAACGCCACGTCACTTGCGGATAAATTGGAAGTCACCACCAAAACCATCCATCGCGATATTGGGTTTATGCGCGATCGATTTAATCTGCCCATCGAATATGATGCCTCCCGGAACGGATACCATTACACTGCACCCGTGGATTCATTTCCAATGCTGCAAATCGACGAGGGCGAACTCTTTGCGTTGCTCGTTGCCGAAAAAGTATTGCAACAATATCGCGGAACCGTTTTCGAAAAGCAACTGAGCACCGCGTTCAGGAAAATTTCCGAGTCCCTGCCGGACACCGTTTCCGTCCGCCTCAGTGATTGGGACGATGCATTAGACGTACGCTCCACAGGCAAGGTGGAAGTGGATGAGAAAATTTTTGATCTGCTATTCAAATCTGTGGCCAAAGGGCGCCAGTTAGAAATCATTTACACCAAGCCCAATGCCGCACCCGAAAAACGCATCATTGATCCCTACCAAATTTCCAACATCAACAATGATTGGTATCTTTACGCCTACGACCATAAACAAAAGGACATCCGCTGCTTCGTGCCTACGCGGATGGAATCGGCAACAATCACTGGACAAAAATTCAAGCGTCCCGATTCGTTTTCGCTCGACCAGCACCTCTCCGGGGCCTTCGGCCCGTTCTCCGGTAATGATTCATATGATATCCGTATCCAATTCACCAAAACTGCTGCGCCGTTCATTTGTGAAAAGCAATGGCATCCGACCCAAAAACTCAAACAGATGAAAAACGGCGGGGTCGAAATTTCACTCAAGCTGAGCCACCTAACCGACATTCGCCGATGGATTCTCGGCTGGGGCGGCGAAGCAAAAGTGATTGCCCCCAAGGAATTATTGCAATCCATCGAGAATGAAGCTCGGGCGATTTTAAAGAAATAACCACTTTTTCGCTCGCCAACTGTTCTAAAACCGCTAAAATCTTTTGGTGTTGAATTTGAGCGGCAATCCACCTGTGGGGGTGGGTGTGCATAACTCACACCTTATATTGTGGGTTTTTGATTGCCAGTGTTCCGCTCTGCAAGGCACAAGGAGGTCCACATGTATTTGAAAAGCCTAAAGGCGATCGGGTTTAAAAGTTTTGCTGACAAGACAACCCTGAGTTTCGAGCCGGGAATCACCGCCGTCGTCGGTCCTAATGGCTGCGGAAAATCCAATATTTCTGATGCCATTCGCTGGGTACTTGGCGAGCAATCTGCCAAAGCGTTACGCGGCGGAGAAATGGCGGATGTCATTTTCAGCGGAACTGATGGTGCCCGTGGACGCAAGGCAACCGGCATGGCCGAGGTGTCACTTACGATTGGTGACGTGGATGAAGCAAATCTCAGTGCTGCCGGGGTGGACTTGGAGTTCAATGAAGTCACCGTTACGCGGCGAGTGTTTCGTGATGGAGGTAGCGAGTATTTTCTCAATGGCACCGGTTGTCGCCTGCGTGATGTGCAGCAACTCTTTATGGGAACCGGCGTCGGTCGCAATAGTTACAGCATTATGGCCCAGGGCCAGATCACGCACATTATCCAAAGCCGCCCGATGGAGCGCCGCGCAGTTTTTGAGGAGGCGGCCGGCATCACCAAATTCAAACAGCAGAAAAAAGAAGCGCTTCGTAAACTCGATTACACGGAACAAAATTTACTGCGATTGGATGACACGATCCGCGAGGTGAAGCGCCAGATCGGTTCCCTCCAGCGCCAAGCCGGAAAAGCGAGGCGTTTCCAGAAAATAATGGACGAACTGAAGCACCTCGAAACGCAACTTGCTCGTCATGAATTTGATGCGATCGATGCGGCTTTGAAATCCATTCGTGAAGAGTCAGATCAGATTCGCGACAGCCTTGAGGCCCATTCCAGCGGCATTATTGAAGAAGAATCTGCGCTCAAGCAACTGCGTGAATTGCTGGCCGATCTTGATCGGCAGGTCAATGCGGCCCAAACTAAGGGGCTCGAGTTGAAATCCGAAACCGACCGGCACGAGAATCGAATTCAGTTTAACGAGCAGCGGATGGGGGAGTTGGGTGTTCAGCACGCCGAAGCCGAGGTTGACATCTCCGGGGCACAGGAGCGCCGCAAACAGGTGGATGCCGAGCTGGAGAGCATCAATCAGCAACTCGGTGACTCAGGGCATTCACTTGAGCGCGCCAATCAGCACGTTGCCGAAAAGCGCGGTGTGCTCGATTCAATTGACTCGGGCATTCGTGCTCGCCAAGCCGAACAGCAGCAGGCCCAATCTGAATCCGGTGAATTGCAAAACCGCCTCACCCATACCCGCAACGATTTGACCGCGTTGGATTTGCAGAAGCAAGGGAACGCCGTGCGATTGGAAAAACTTTCAGCGGAGAAAATTCAACTAGAAGAAGAGCGTGTTAAGCTGGAAGACAGGCTTTCTGAATTTGAAAAACAGGTTGCGGGGGATTCGTTGCACGTCCAATCCCATCGCGGCACAGTTGAGGAAAGGCAGATCCGACTCGCCCAATTAACCGATGAGCTGAATACTGTGGACGATGCGCTCGATGCTCAACTCCAGAGCCAAGCTGAGGCCAAAGCGCGCCGCGACGTGCTGCAACAACTTATCGAAAACAAAGAGGGCTTCAGCGCGGGGGCGCAGGCAGTGCTTTCACATTTTGATGCGGCTCTGGGCTCCTTGGCTGACCAAATTCGAGTGCCGGATCAACACGTGCGTGCCGTGGAGGCTGCTCTCGGTGCGAATCTGCAGCTCGTGCTTACCGATCAATTTACGCATGCCAACGATATGCTTGGCCACCTCGCCAGCGGCGAGCAGGGGCGTGCGAGCATCGTGGCGCTGGAGCTTTTACGTGAGCGTGGCGGCGCAATCCCTGCGAGTGATTTGCCCGCTGAAGGCACGCTCGCATTACACGTGGTGGAAACGGATGACCGTAACCAGCCGTTATTGCAAACCTTACTGGGGCGGACAGTAATTGTCGACACGCTGGAAACCGCCACGCGATTATGGCGCGCAAACCCCGGCCGGTTTGACTATGTCACGCATCAAGGCGAGTCACTCAGTCAACAAGGCATTTATACCGGGGGGCGCGGGCACGCGAATGAGAAAGACCACACCTCGGTGCTCGCACGTCGCAATCAAGTGGATGAGCTCGACCGGCAACTTAGCTCACTTGCGCGCGAGATAGACGAAGCCAGTCGCCATAAAGGGCAATTATTGGCAGAGCAAACTGAACTTCAAGCAGGCCTGCAAAATGCCCGCGACGAATTGAGTGACCGTGAAGTTGCTGTAGCAACTTCAAAGGGAGAATTCAACGCACTTCAGAATTCGCGTGAGCTGCTCCATCAGAAAATTGATACCGTGGTGTTTGAAGTGCGAAACCTTGCTGAGCAGGAGGAAGGCGCCAAAGGCAGGGCGCAAGGTTTGGCTTCGCGTATTCGTGAAATGGAAGATCGGGCGCGCAGCTTTCAAGAAGCGTTGGATGAGCATGACCTTTTTATTCACGAACAACGCGAGCGACGTGAAACCGCCATTGAGGATTTGACGGAGGCGAAAGTGGCGCTGTCCAAGGCCGAGGAGCGCGAAAATTCGCTGCTTGAACGCAAGACGCCAATGGAGCAACGACTGGAGGAACTGCAGCGGACCCTCGAACGCGCACAACAAGTGCTAAGCGAAAGCGCGGAGCGCAAAGTGCAGTTTGAAGCACAGAACGTCGAGTCCCGCCGCGAGATCGATCGGTTGCGCATTGAGCGCGAAACGGCCGGCGAGCAATCCGCGCAATTGACGCAGCAACGAAACCAACAGGCTGCCGGAGCCGAGCGCCGCGAGATGGAGCTTTCCGAAAAACGCAATTCGCTCACCGAACTGCAAGAACGCAAGGGTGAGATTGAAGTGGAACTGACTCAAAAAAGAATGGCACAAGAGCAACTTGTGGAACGCATTCGCGAAAAGTACACCGTAAATCTTCACGAAGTGCGCGGTGAATGCGTGACCATTAAAATCACGGATAATGGTCAAACCACCACCGAAACGGTCACAGCCGAAGAAATGGCGGGCGAGGCAGCGGCGACAGACTGGGATGCAGTGAGTGGACAGGTCAGCGCTTTGCAGGAAAAAATTGATGGTATGGGGCCGGTCAATTTAGTGGCCATCGACGAGTACGAGGAAATTGAGGAACGCCATACTTTTCTCAACACCCAACATGATGATTTGGTTAACGCCAAAGCCGAATTGCAGGAAGTGATTACCCGCATCGACAAACAGTCACGCGAAATGTTCACAGAAACCTTTGAGAAAGTGCGGGGGAATTTTCAGAAAATGTTCCCCGATCTCTTCGGGGGCGGCAAAGCCAACCTTGTGCTCACCGAGGAAACAGATGTCCTTGAAGCCGGCGTTGAAATCGTAGCTTCACCTCCAGGCAAACAGCTGCGCAGCATCAGCTTGCTTTCCGGTGGCGAACAAACCATGACCGCCGTCGCGCTTTTATTTGCACTTTACCAAGTGAAACCCAGTCCTTTTTGTGTGCTTGACGAATTGGACGCACCGCTCGATGACGCTAACATCGAGCGGTACGTGAAAAAACTCAAAGAGTTCCTCGCCTACTCGCAATTCATCGTGATCACCCACAGCAAGCGCACCATTGCGGCGGCGAATGTATTGTACGGCGTCACGATGCAGGAACGGGGTGTGAGCAAAATTGTCAGTGTAAAATTTCATTCAAATCAGGCCGACGACCCGCCCGAAACAGACCGAATCGTTTCCCAAGACACTCTCGGAGGAGTGCCGGACGTTACTGAGGACGAGGAAGTCTTCCTCGCCAAATAATCTCGAGCTCCCCCCAAAAGCTTGCCCTTGCAAACATTGGGGCAGATGCGTAGCGTTCCCGCCGCATGTTAGAGGACTCCGAACAAATCGTCATCATTGGCTCCGGTTGCGCCGGTCTCACTGCCGCTTTATACTCAGCGCGAGCACAGCTTGCGCCCACTGTGCTTACCGGCGCGATGCCAGGCGGGCTGCTTACCACTACGAGTATTGTGGAAAACTACCCGGGCTTTCCCGAGGGAATTGATGGCACGGAATTAATGATCAACATGCAGCAACAAGCCGAACGGTTTGGGGCGAAAGTGAAATTTGGCAGTACCGTCGAAGCGGTCGACCTGAGTGAGCGACCGTTTAGGCTCACCGTTGATGGCGAATCGATGCGGGCCCAGGCACTTATCATCGCCAGCGGAGCAGGGCACCGGCATCTTGGGTTGGATAGCGAAGCGCGGCTCGATAAAAAAGGTGTCACTTATTGCGCCACGTGCGATGGAGCATTACCGATGTTTCGCGACCAACCATTGGTGGTAGTGGGTGGCGGTGATTCAGCCTGCGAAGAAGCAACTTTTTTAACACGGTTCGCCAGCAAAGTTTATCTAGTGCACCGGCGTGATGAATTACGCGCATCAAAAATCATGGCCGATCGCACGCTCGAAAATGAAAAAATCGAAATGGTTTGGGATTCGGAAGTGGAAGAGATTCTCGGCGACGAACAGGTGAGCGGCGTGCGATTACGGAATAATCAAACCAACGCTGAGCAAACTATCCAATGCGCCGGTGTATTCATCGCCATTGGCCATGTGCCCAATACCCAAATCTTCAAAGGGCAACTGGACATGGATGACGCCGGATATATCACCCGTAAAGAGGGAGCGCAAACAAGCGTGGCCGGCGTATTTGTGGCCGGCGATTGCTCGGATAAAGTGTATCGGCAAGCCATTACCGCCGCCGGCATGGGATGCGCCGCCGCCATCGAGGCGGAGCGATTGCTTGCCAGCGAAGGTCAATAAACATCGCAAACACCTTTATTTTGGCGTATAAAAGCTCACCCATGAAAGCACGTGCGGCGCAGATAGAACGCGCCACGGGCGAGACCCGGATTCAGCTGAAATTAAACATCGACGGCCGAGGCAAGGCCTCGATTGACACGGGCATTCCGTTTTTTGACCACATGCTCACGCTTTTCGCGAAACATTCAGTGTGTGATCTCAAAGTGAAATGTACGGGCGATTTAGAGGTGGATGCTCATCACGCCGTGGAAGATTGCGGGATCGCGCTTGGCCAGGCATACAATGAGGCGCTCGGCGAAAAGCGCGGTCTTCGGCGTTACGGCACAGGATTCGATCCACGCAATCCGCTGTGGGGCGATGCGCATGTGCCGATGGACGAAACGCTGGCTCGTTGTGTCATTGATTTCAGTGGTCGACCCTATTTAGTTTGGAATGGAATGGGCAAGCTTGGCTTTCGGGTTTTGAAACACGAAAAAGCGCAGGACGATGCGTGCGCGTTTCGGTTTGGTTTGGCGCGCGAATTTTTCCAGGGCTTCGCGAATGAAGCACGTTGCAACTTGCACTTAGAATTATTGTACGGGCAGGAGCCGCATCACGTGGTGGAAGCGTTGTTTAAGGCATTTGCGAAGGCAGCGGATTTTGCCTGCCAAAAAGATCCGCGCATTGGTCAAACCGTGCCGAGCACGAAAGGTCGATTGAAGGGCTGAGCCAATGGCAAAGAAGCTGGACATTCCGAATGCCGAAGATGAGGCGCTGGTGCGCGCCGCGCAAAAGGGTGCAATGCCGCCTTACGAAGAATTGGTCCATCGGCATCGTGATAAAATATATGCGCGAGCATTCAGTATGTTGCGAAACGAGGATGAGGCCCTGGATCTCTCGCAGGAAGCGTGGGTGAAAGGTTGGCAGCGCTTGAAGCAGTTCAAGCACAACGCCAGCTTCACTACTTGGATGACTCGGATTTGCATCAATTTGTGCCTTGATTTTTTGCGGAAGCGGAAACGGAAGCAAACTGATTCACTTGATCAAATGGAGGAAGAAACCGGCGGCGTGGAGCGGCGGATGCCAGTGGAAGAATTCAACCCCACCGGTAATGTGGAGCGCGAAGAGCTTCGTTTACAAATTGATGAGGGCCTGGCAAAGCTCAGTTATGAGCATCGCACCGTATTGATTTTACATGAATTCGAACGACTCGAATACAAGGAGATTGCCAAAGCGATGCACTGTTCCATCGGCACGGTGATGAGCCGGTTGTTTTATGCCAGAAGAAAATTGGCCACTCTGTTAATTTCTTTGAAGAAAGAACGGCAAGAGTGAGTCTACAGAAAACGATACGAAATGAAGCAAGAAGACGAACTAAAGATTCAGGCTTGGATGGACGGTGAGTTAGCACCTAAAGAAGCTGCTCAGATCGCCACGCTGATTGAACAAAACTCCGAGGCCTTGGCGCTTTCCGAAGAATTAAGAGTGGTGGAAAACGCCCTGCATCTCGGCGAAAAGCAGGCAATTCTTGATGATTCTCGCGATTTTTACTGGTCACAGGTTGAGCGCCAAATTGAGGCGGAAGAGCCGTTGGTGGAACCTTATGCCGCTCCCGTAATCGCTTCTGGCACACCATTACGCTGGCTGGTCCCTGTGGGCAGCTTGGGGGTTATCGTAGTTCTAATGATGAATTTTGGCACAATGAACCCAAACCCATCATTTCCCGCGCCTGGCGGCTCTCCGGTATCCCCAGCTGCAGTGCCCTCTGGGCTTACTGAATCGGCAGGCATATTGGAGGAAGCTGGCAATGATCCTGACGGCGTGGGTGTGATCAATTTCCAAGGAAGCCAAGGTTCGCGTCACCTGACGGATCCGGAAGATCCAAATACGTTGCCTGAATCGATCGAGAACCCTGATCGATAACTTTTTGCTGAGCGCAAAAAAGGGCTAATTTTCAGCGTCCCCGCTTGGGGGCGCTTTTTATTTGTTACAAACTTATTCACACGGCTGCATCTTGGGGCTCGACTGGCAGGCGGCACAACATCTTGTGTCATATTCCTGTATTTCAAACAAAAAGATTTGTCGTGAAATTGGATTTCAGGTAGACTTCTCCTTTAAGTTTGCGCCCGATAAAACAGGCGTTTCATAGGATTTATATGGCGAATAAAAAGGAGGCGACACCAGTCGCGGAACAGAAGTACGACGCGTCGAAAATCGACAAACTGGAGGGCCTTGAGGCTGTCCGCAAGCGGCCTGGAATGTACATCGGCGATCCCGATGAGCACGGGCTGCACCATTGCGTTTTTGAGGTGCTGGATAACTCGATCGACGAGCATCTGGCCGGCTATTGCAATCACATCACCATCGCCATTCACGTGGATGGTTCGGTGAGCATTCGCGATGATGGCCGCGGCATTCCGGTGGACAACCATCCTAAGTTTAAAATCCCGGCAGTTGAATTGGTGCTCACCAATCTGCACGCGGGCGGCAAGTTTGGGCAAGGGGCTTACAAATTTTCAGGTGGGTTGCACGGGGTGGGCGCGAAGTGTGTGAACGCGCTTTCGGAATGGTTCAAGGTGGAGGTGAGTCGCGATGGCAAAGTCCACACAATGGAATTCGAGCGAGGCAAGACGACGCGCAAGCTGGAAGTCATCGGCAAAACAAAAAGCACAGGCACGTTGGTGACCTTCAAGCCGGACGCGCAGATCTTCACCATCACCACGGAGTTTCAGTTTAACCTGCTGTCAACCCGCCTGCGGGAATTGGCGTTTCTGAATCCGGGCGTGGAGATCACGCTGATTGATGACCGCGAGGATGACAAGTCGGAGACCTTTTTCTATCGGGACGGCATCGAACAATTTGTGCGGCAGCTCGGGAAAAACAAACAGTTGGTGCATGCCAAGCCGGTTGTGATTGCCAACCGAAGCGAGCTGGAGGTGGGTGGAGTAAAAGAGGAAGTGTTCGTGGATATGGTCATCCAGTACAACGACAGCTACAACGATCAGATTTTATGCTACGCAAACTCAATCCCCAATCCGGATGGCGGCGCGCATCTGACGGGCTTTCGTTCAGCGCTCACTCGGGCGGTTAATCAGCACGCGAAGGCCAATAATTTACTGAAAGAAAAAGACCCGAACATTTCCGGCGACGATGTGCGCGAAGGTCTGGTTGCAGTGGTGAGCGTAAAGTTGGAGCATCCGCGCTTTAACTCGCAAACCAAGGGCAAGCTGGTGAATGGCGAAATTGAAGGTGTCGTGAGCAAGGCGACTTACGACGGCTTGATGCATCATTTTGACACAAATCCTTCGGTCGCCAAACGAATCATTGAAAAAGGACTCACCGCCGCACGTGCGCGCGAAGCCGCCCGCAAGGCAAGGGAAACGGTTCGCAAAAGCGCGATGGCCGGTGGCGGGTTGCCGGGGAAATTGGCCGATTGTTCGGATCGTGATCCGGCCAATACAGAGCTTTATATTGTGGAAGGTGACTCGGCGGGGGGCTCCGCCAAACAGGGTCGGGACCGCAAGTTTCAGGCAATCCTTCCGCTGCGTGGTAAGCTCATCAACGTAGAAAAGGCGCGCCTCATTAAGGTTTTGGAGAACAAGGAGATCCGCACGATGATCACCGCCGTGGGCACGGGCATTGGAGACGGGGACACCGAAGGAGCATTCGACCTTAGCAAGTTGCGCTACCACAAGGTCATCATCATGACGGATGCGGATGTGGACGGCAGTCACATCCGCACCCTGTTGCTTACGTTTTTTTACCGGCAGATGCCGGAGCTGTTGAAGCAGGGATATATGTATATCGCCCAACCGCCACTGTACCAAATCTCCCGCAAGAAACGTGTGGAGTACGTGCAGGACGACAACGAGCTGAACAAGATTCTGATTAATCTTGGCGCAGAGGATGTGACACTCAAGCTCGTTGACAAAAAGAAAACGCTCGACACCAAGCAGCTTGGTGAAATTTTAGAGTTGCTCGAGACGCTTGATAAATACGCCCGTTCCATCCGGCGACATGGCGGTGATTTTAATGAGTACGTCGGGCAGCGCAAAAAATCCGGAGAGTTGCCCACGCATTTGGTAAAAGTGCGCGACGGCAATGATGAGTCAGTCCATTATTTTCACTCTGATACAGAATTCGCAAAATTTGCCAAAAAGAACACAGATCTCAACTTATTTGAAGATGAACGCAACGAGGAAACTGAGGAAACCAACGGCTCCGTCAAAGCTGCTGCTACAAATAGTAACACCCGTCGCGGTACGCACGTGGAGCTGCACGAATCCAAGCCGGCTCAGGAATTGTTGGGCCAACTCAATCGCAAGGGGTTGCCGATGGAGCATTATGCCGCGCAAGACAAGCCGCTCTTTGAGCTGATAGAAGGTGACCACGATGGCCGAGCGCATCCGTTGTTTTCCGTTTCTGAAATCCTCGATACGGTTAAGGAAATCGGTCGGCGTGGCATTCAGCTCAAACGATTTAAGGGGCTCGGCGAAATGAACCCCAAGGAACTTTTCGATACTACGATGAATCCTGAAACACGCAAACTCCTGCGCATCGAAATCACCGACGCCGTTGAGGCGGAGGATATGTTTACCAAACTCATGGGCGACGAGGTGCCCCCGCGCCGCCAGTTTATTGAAGACAACGCATTAAACGTCCGCAACCTGGACATCTAATTTACCCAACATGGCCAAGAAAAAGAGTTCTGAAGAACTCCCCGTAAACACTACCCCGCTTTTCGCCGCAAACGAGAAGATTGCCCCGATCAACGTCGCCGACGAGATTAAAAACTCGTTCCTCGACTACTCCATGTCGGTCATCATCTCCCGCGCGCTTCCCGATGCGCGCGACGGTCTCAAGCCCTCGCAACGCCGCATCCTTTACGCGATGCACGAGCTTTCGCTTTACCCACCCAAAAAACACTTCAAGTGCGCCAAGATTTGTGGTGATACCAGCGGCAACTACCATCCTCACGGCGAAGCGGTCATTTACCCGACGCTCGTCAACATGGCTCAACCATGGAATATGCGAGACACCCTCGTTGATGGCCAAGGAAACTTTGGCAGTGTCGAGGGCGATCCTCCCGCTGCCATGCGTTACACTGAAGCGCGCCTCACCCATTTAGGCGGCACGTTAATGAGTGATATGGAAAAGGGCACCGTCAACTGGGTGCCTAACTATGATGAGCGGCTCACAGAACCAACAGTGTTCCCGGCCGCCTTCCCAAACTTGCTCGTCAATGGCGGCACCGGCATCGCCGTCGGTATGGCCACCAATATGCCACCGCATAATCTCGGCGAAGTCATTGATGGCATCACCGCGCAAATCGACAATCCCGAAATCACGCTCAAACAATTGATGAAGCACGTGAAGGGGCCGGACTTCCCGACCGGTTGCACCATCTGCGGCCTCAGCCCCATCGAGCAGTATTTCAGCACCGGCAAAGGCTCGGTGAAAGTGCGCGGCCGCCTCGGTGTGGAGGAAATGCGCGGCGGCAAACAGCAAATCATTGTCACGGAAATCCCGTACAACGTGAATCGCGCCACGCTGGTCAGCCGCGTGGCGGAGCTGGCCAACGAGAAAATCCTCTCAGAAATCACCGCCGTGCGCGATGAGTCGGATGAAAACACCCGCGTGGTCATCGAGCTCAAGCGCGATGCCGTGCCCAAAGTGGTCATTAACAATCTCTACAAACATACGCAATTGGAGACGTCGTTCAGCGTTAACATGCTCGCCATTGACCACGGTCGGCCGCGGACATTGCCGCTGAAGGATGCGATCAATTGCTACATCGAACATCGCCGCGAAGTGGTGGTGCGTCGAACGCGATTCGAACTGGAAAAAGCCGAGCGCCGCGCCGAATCGTTGGAAGGCTATCTTATCGCGCTTTCCAATTTGGATAAATTTATTAAAATCATTCGCGAATCCTCCAACCGCGAGGAGGCTAAAGTGAAATTAATGGCTCACGACTTCACAAAAGCAGCAGTCGAAAAGCTCGGCATACTCATTCGCAGCAAAGACCGCCTTACGAATGGTCGATACGAATTTAGTGAAGAGCAGGCCAACGCCATACTCGAGCTGCGCCTTTACCAACTCACCGGACTCGAAATTGACAAAGTGCGCGCCGAATACAAAGAGTTGGTCAAAAAAATCAAAGATCTGCTCGACATTCTTTCCAAGGAATCCCGCGTTTTAACCATCATCAAAGACGAGCTGTCCGCTATCCGCGAGAAGCACGCCACCCCGCGACGCACGGACCTCGCACCAGACGAAGGCGAGATGTCTATCGAAGACCTTATCGCTAACGAAGCGGTGATTATCACTCTCACGCATAACGGTCTCATCAAGCGCACCAATATCAGCGAATACCGCGCCCAACGTCGAGGCGGCAAGGGCGTCATCGGCATGAAAACCCGGAAGGCCACCACCGAAAAAGATACAAGCGACTTTATCGAGCATCTGTTCACGGCAAGCACACATGATTATTTGATGTTCTTCACCAACACCGGCCGCGCCTATGTGGAGCGCGTGCACGAAATTCCAGATCTCGGCCGGGCCTCCAAAGGCCGGAGCATTGCCAATGTGCTGGAACTGAAGCACGGGGAAAAAATTGCCGATGTCATCCGAGTGAAAGCTGTTTATGGGGAAAACAAGGCAGACGTTACTTGGCAACAGAAATATTTTATCTTTTTCGCTTCACGCGATGGCAAAGTGAAAAAGACCACGCTCAGCGATTTTGCAAATGTCCGTCGCGGTGGCATCATCGCCATCAAAATTGTTCCGGGCGACATCCTCATCGAGGCACGCTTCACTTCCGGTCAGAACGACGTGGTGCTCATCACTAGCGATGGCAAGAGCATTCGGTTCCACGAAGAAGACGTTCGCACCATGGGCCGCTCAGCGGCGGGTGTGCGTGGCATTCGGTTGAATAAAGAAGATCACGTCATCGCGCTTGCCATCGCTGATCCGGATGCAACTTTACTTGTCGCCAGTGAAAACGGGGTGGGCAAGCGCACTGAATTTGACGAGTACCGCGTTCAAGGTCGTGGCGGCAAAGGCATCATCACGATGAAAACCAACAATAAAACCGGCAAAGTGGTCGGGGCACTTACGGTGCATGACGATGACGAAATCATGATCATCACCGTCGGCGGCCAAATGGTGCGCACCAGCGTGAAAGGTATCCGCCAAGCCGGCCGCAATACACAGGGAGTGCGCATTGTGAGGCTTGATTCCAACGATCGACTACAGGACATTGCACCCGTCATCACCGCCGAGCGTGAAATTGAAGTCGAAAAAACCGAAGAAAGCGACGTGGGTGAAGCCGATTAGCTTAAGTGTGTTTGGCGCGGGTTATTCGCCGCGATAGATATAGCCTAAAGCGATGACACTATAGGCAGTGACCAGCGGTTTTTCGTTCTCCCACCAACGCGCGGATTGCGTGTTTATCCATGAACCGTCCTGCTGCTGCAATCCGATCAGTTTTAATCCCACTGCTTTGCGCCAATCAATTTTTTTACCTTTCACGTTGATGATTCGGTCTCCGGAAACTGACAGTGCCTTGGTCATCAAATAATAATAATAATACAACCCTTGGGCTCCCATCGCCGGGTTTTCTTCGAGTGTAAAATTATCGAAGAGCCATTTGCGAACGGCAACTACACGCGGGTCATCGGCCTTCAGTTGGGCGTAGGAGTAGCTGAGCATTCCGGCGTAGCTGATGCTGCCATAACTGCGCAGGGCAGTGCGTCCGTTTTTATCCTTAACTGTGCCGGCCATACTTTTGCCGGGGAAATAAATCATCCCGCCTTTTTGTTTCGGGTCATTGCTGGCCCACGGCTGTTTGTTGTGGCTGGGGAGGTTTTGGCAATTTTGAATAAATCCGATCGCTGCCTTCCAGTTGAGGTCATCCTGCGGAGGAGCGTCCTTCACAAGATGGCGCGTATAGTAAAGTGCTTCCAGCGAAGAAAGAGTATTATTGAGATCACTGTGCGGGTAGCGGCCGCCGTAGCCCACGCCGCCATCGAGTGGATGGTCCTGCTTGCCTTGTTCGCCAAGGTCCCATTGTTGTTTGGCCAAAAAGGCGCGCGCTTTGAGCAATACAGGGTTGTGCTGTTTGTCGTTTGCGGCAAGCAATGCCATCATGCATAATGATGTGTTGTAATTCGCCAGCCCCTTGCCGGGGACATAAATACTGCCATCGGGTTGAACGTGGGTGAGGAGGAATTTATACCCGTTTTCAATCCACTTTGGCGTTTGCTTGGGCTTATTGGGATTGCCTTGCCATGCGATTAGTGCGAGTGCAGTCACGGCCGGATGTTCGGGGCTGGTCCACCACCCCCCGGGGTTTTGGCTGGCCTTCAGTGAGGTGATGCCGCGATCGACGGAGCGCTGCAGCTCGTTCATGAAGGAAATGTCGCGTTGCGCCTGGGCAGGGCAGGCGAGGATGAGAAGCGCAAATAATGTTAATGCAGTTTTCATTTTATTGTTTGGATTCAACACCATCCGGATCCCATGAACGTTGGGAGATTAATTTGCCGTTTTGATATGTCAGCTCCCAGCGCTTTACGCCGGAATCATACCAGTGGGTTTCCACGCCTACTTGAATTCCGTTTTTGTAAAAGCGTTCAGATTCTAGTTGTTTGTTTTTGTAATGCCCGGCCACGCGTCCGCTGTAGGGTGCTGATTCCCCGCGTTTATACCATAAGCCCTTTTCGAGCAGCCCCACGCGTTCGCCTTTGGCGTTGCGCTTTTGCATTGCTTCAAATGTTGCGGTGGGAATTTCGGTTGGTTTTTTATGGGGAGGTTTTAGTAATCGAATCACTACTGTCGCTTTGTGATCTTGAGCCGGCAGCCCTTTCGGTTGCGGCCGCCATAGCTCGTCATCCTCACGGCCGGGCCGGGGATTATTGAATTGAGCTGCGTTATCAGTAATGAGCGAAACGATGGAACCATCACGTTGCGCCAAAAACTGCCCTTCGAATACGCGGGAACCGTTGAAGATGAACGGGCCTTTTTTAGCCGGTCGCAATGCAGGCCGAACGGTTTGCACAAATTGTTCGATGCGGGCCTTTTTCTGTTTTCCGTTTTCTTTCCAATGTAATTCGATGTCAACTGGTTGCCCTGGGATCGCTTTGGCTTCATCTTCGGGAATGAGTTTGCCGTCGCTTCCTTTTGCGTTTAGCAATAACATGGCTACTTGCACATGGAAAGGTTCAGCAGTGGTCACCAGCAGGCTTTCATGAACCTTCCCGCGGCCAGTGACGACCAGGTATTCAATGGGGCCTTCGCGAATTTCCACCACAACGGGAATGTGAACTTCGCGGGCCTCCTTCACCAGTTTCACCGTTCCGACCTGAAGTACGCCCGGAGAAATTTCTTTAATGACCGGTTTGGGTAATGGCTCAGGTTTGAAAGGGTCATCCTGTGCACAAACGCCGACCGCCATTAAAATGCAAATGCATAGGTGTTTCATATTCTCCAGGTAGTTTGACGGCGGTGCGCTATGTTTGCGACATATTTCTTGTTAAGCAAATGTAAAAACCGCTTGGTTTTTCGGGCCGGCGCCTCTACCAATTCCGCAGATGGATATTTCCAAAACAGTCGTTGCGCTCAATCAATTGGCGCGAAATATTTGGTGGACTTGGAATCAGGATGCACGCGGCATCTTTGGTGAGCTTTCGCCGCGCACATGGCAAAATGTGTACCACAATCCGGTGGCCATTTTGAGGGAAGTATCCGATGCGGAATTGCGCGCCCGCTTGCTCGAACCCGATTATGCCGAACGCGTGGCTGATGTACTGGCGGAATTTGACGGCTATATGAATTCCCGCGACACGTGGGTGACGCGGGAGGCGCCCAAACTGGCTGATCGGCAGGTGGCTTATTTCTCGGCGGAGTTTGGATTGCACGAAACACTCCCCATCGCTGCCGGTGGCTTGGGCGTGCTCGCGGGCGACCACATTAAAAGTGCCAGTGATCTTGGCCTCAACTTTTGTGGCATCACTTTATTTTACCGTGAAGGGTATTTCCAACAAACCATCAACCAGGATAACTGGCAGGCTGAATACTATAACCAACTCAACCCGCGCAACCTCCCGATGGATGTCGTGACTAATGCCGAGGGTAAACCCATCACCTGCGCGGTGGACATCGCCACCGATACCATTCGCTTCCGTGCGTGGCGCATCAATGTCGGCCGTTGCCCGCTGTACTTACTCGACACCAATTTGCCTGAAAACCCTGCCCACTATCGTGACCTTACGTTGCGCGTGTATGGCGGCGACACCACCACGCGCATCCAACAGGAAATCCTACTTGGCATCGGTGGCGCGAAACTAATACGCACACTTGGCAAAACCCCCAGCGTGTTTCATATGAACGAAGGTCATGCTGCATTTCTGGCGCTGGAACTCATTCGTGAAAAAATGACTGGCGGCAACAGCTTCGATGATGCCCTTGCTGCCACGCGCGAGGAATGCATTTTCACTACGCACACGCCCGTGCCGGCGGGGCACGATCGCTTTTCGCCCGAGTTAATGAGCTATTCGCTCAGCCGTTACGCAAAGCAACTAGACCTTTCCCACAAGGAACTCATGGCACTCGGCCGTTTGGATGCCGAGGACGACGATGAGCAATTTTGCATGACCGTGCTCGCCCTCAACGCCGCCCGCGCCGCCAATGGAGTCAGTGAATTGCATGGCGCGGTGAGCCGGGAAATGTGGCGGGGGAAATATAATGTGCCCGTCGACGAAGTGCCCATTGGCCACATCACCAACGGCATTCACACGCTCGGCTGGATGAGCCGCAGTGCGCGCGATTTCTGGCAACCGCGCCTCGGCAACGGCCCGAAGTTTTACGAACACATCAATGACGCTGAATTCTGGGCCAAGGTGGCGGATGAAAATTTTATTGCCGACGAGGAACTTTGGGCGTTGCGCTATCGGTTGCGGCGGGAATTGATTGATTTTGTGCGCAGTCGCCTCATTGACACTCCACCCTCCCGCGAAGGCGACTTTATCAGTTATGATCATTTGCTCGATGCCGACACGCTTACCATTGGCTTCGCCCGGCGCTTTGCCACTTACAAACGCGCGCCGTTGATTTTTGATCACTTTGAAGAAGTCGTGAAACTCGCTAAAAACGCCGACCGTCCGGTACAATTTATTTTCGCCGGCAAAGCGCATCCGGCCGATGAGGAAGGTAAAAGATTCATTCAAAAAATCGCGCATCTGGCCAAGCACAGCGAATTGCAGGGGCACTTGGTGTTCATTGAAAACTACGATATTCAAATTGGCCGAATGCTCGTGGGCGGCTGCGACGTGTGGCTCAACAACCCCCGGCGCCCGCTTGAGGCCAGCGGAACGAGCGGTATGAAAACCGCCGCGCACGGAGGGCTCAACTGCAGTATTATGGACGGCTGGTGGCGCGAGATTTATGATGGCGAAAACGGCTTTTCCATTGGCGACGATTCACATCCGGATAACCTCGAAGAACAGGACCGCGTCGATAGTGAGAATTTATTCCGCGTGCTGTCGGATGAAGTGATCCCCACTTTTTACAATCGCGACGCCTCGGGTTTGCCGCGCCAATGGATTCACAAAATGCGCCACGCGATGGCGACGGTGACCCCAAAGTACAACACGTGGCGAATGGTGCAGGATTATTCGCGCAACTATTATTTAGGGAGCTAACGTGCGTCTGCCCATCTCATCGCAAACTCCAGAAACCCTCCGTACGTGGCTGGACGAACGGGGCGAGAAACCATACCGCGCTTCGCAAATCCTCAAATGGGTGCATCAACATTTTGCCGTCGATTGGGCGGCGATGACGAATCTCGGCGAATCGCTACAAATCAGCCTCGCCGAATCCTTCAATTTTTCTACTGTCGAACTTGCCCGCAAACAAGGCGACGCCGACACCACTCAAAAATTTCTCTGGAAATTGCGCGATGGGCAACTAGTCGAGAGCGTCCTCATCCCCGCCAGCCCCGCGCTTTATGGCGAGCCCAGCGATCGCCACACGTTATGCATCTCCACGCAAGTGGGCTGCGCGTACGGCTGCACTTTTTGCGCCAGCGGATTGGACGGATTCAAGCGCAACCTCGAACCCGCCGAAATCATCGACCAAGTGCTTGCGGTCGAACGCGCGCAGGGCAGGGCAGGGCAACGCGCCATCAATAATCTCGTCATCATGGGAATGGGTGAGCCAATGGCGAACTACGATAACCTGATGTTGGCGCTGGAATCGTTAAATGCTGATTGGGGTGCAAATATCGGCGCACGTAAAATCACCATCTCGACCAGCGGACTCGTGCCGCAAATCCAAAAACTCGCCGCTCAACCACGCCAATATCGCCTGGCCATCAGCCTTCACGGGGCCACCGACGAAGTCCGCGATCGCATTATGCCCATCAACCGGAAATATCCATTGGCAAAACTAGCGGCTGCCGCCGAAGAATATCAGCAAGCCAAAAGCGGCAAGCTCACACTTGAGTACATCCTCATCGCCGGTGTAAATGACGCCCTCGACCAAGTCGCCCCGCTCGCGGAACTCGCCCATCGCCTTCGCGCCAAAGTCAACCTCATCCCCTACAATCATGTCGACGGTCTCGAATGGGGCCGACCGGACCGCGCCATCCAAGATGCCTTTCACGAGGCATTAGTTTCCCGCGGAACGCTCACCACTCTTCGCCGTGAAAAAGGCCACGATATTGACGCCGCCTGCGGGCAATTACGATTAAGGACCGAAAAGGAATTGGCCGCGACGTGAAGTTTGCATTCAACAATTTGATCGCTAAGGTCTCCCCGTGATTGCCTTACTTGATTATGGCGCGGGGAATGTCCGCAGTGTACAGAAGGCGCTAACGGCGGCTGGTGCTGAGGTCGCATTGGTGGCTAATCCGGAGGACGTCGCGCGGGCGGATGCAATGGTGCTGCCGGGCGTGGGGGCGTTTGACGATTGCGTGAATGCGATGCAGCGGCAGGAGTTGTTTGCTGCAGCGAAGGATTTCATTGGCACGGGCAAGCCGTTCCTTGGGATTTGCGTGGGCTATCAGGCGTTGTTCGAGAAGAGTGAGGAGTTTAATTCGTGCGCGACAGGCTTGGGAATTTTTGGTGGCAGCGTGGTGCGGTTTGCGGAGAATGAAATTAAAGTGCCACAGATTGGCTGGAACGAAGTGGAATTTGAAAAACCGGAGTGCCCCATTCTGAAAGGCATCGAATCGGGGAGTCATTTTTATTTCGTACACAGTTATTTCCCGAAACCCACGGACGAATCCATTGTCGCCACGCGCACCAATTATGGCAAACCCTTTGCCTCAGCCGTCTGGCGCGACAACGTTTTTGCCACGCAATTCCACCCGGAAAAAAGCCAAAAGGTGGGTCTGAAATTACTAGAAAACTTTGTCCAGTTGGCAGATTCTTAACGCGGGCTTGCCGAAAGCAGGCGGGATTGTTACCGTTTCGCCGAACCAAAAATTATGGCCTACGAACTCCCTGAACTCCCGTACGCGCACGACGCGTTGGAACCCCACATAGATGCACAGACGATGGAAATCCATCACGGCAAGCATCACGCCACTTACATCGCCAAGCTCAATGCGGCGCTAGAAGGTCACGACGATCTTGCCGCCAAAAGCATCGACGATCTTGTCAGTGATCTCAATGCCCTTCCTGAAGGCATTCGCGGTGCCGTACGCAACCATGGCGGCGGCCATGCCAACCATTCGTTATTCTGGACCATCATGGGTCCCGGCGGTGGCGGCGAACCCACGGGCGCACTGGCCGATGCCATCGAGGCAGAATTCGGCAGCTTGGATTCCTTTAAAGAAAAATTTGAAGCCGCTGGGGCCACGCAGTTTGGCAGTGGTTGGGCTTGGCTGTGCGTTAAATCCGATGGCGGACTTTGCGTTTGCAGCACAGCCAATCAAGATACGCCGTTGATGGAGGGCCGCACGCCCATCGTCGGCTGTGACGTATGGGAGCACGCTTATTATTTGAAATACCAAAATCGCCGCCCGGATTACTTGAAGGCGTTTTGGAGTGTAGTAAACTGGGACGCGGTCGCCGCGAATTACGATGCCGCCAAAAGCTGATCCCGATCTTAAAATATTTCAGCGCGCCTCCGGGCGCGTTTTTTATTGCGTATATTTCAGCGGGATTTGTGCTCCGGCGACAAAGCTTAATTTGGCGATGTTGACCATTTGGTAGACGTTGATGCGAAAGTCCGGGCAGGTACTGACCAGACAATAGGCGTCGGTCGGGCTGAAATGGTAATCGGAGACGAGCCACTCGATGAGATGCTTGGTGGCGGTATCGACCGCTTGCTCGAGCGGGCGCGCAGCTTGAATGGCGATCAGGAGATCGGGGGTCTCGATGCGCATGAAGGGCAGGGGGGCTTGCTTCTTCAGCTCGAAGCGTAGCCGCACAGTAGCGCAGGTTTCCGCAGCCGTGCCGGTGTATTCAGTATCGCCCTGGCTCGCATGAACATCGCCAAGGTAAAACAATGCGCCGGGGTGGCTGACCGGAAGGTGGATGCGATTGCCAACCGTGACATCACGGATGTCAAGATTGCCTCCCCACGTCCCTTGGCCGTCGATACTGGTGGTTACTTCGCGGTCTGGGGCGGTGCCGATGGTCCCGATGAAGGGCGTGATCGGCCATGAGATTTCTTCGCTGAAATGCAGCGTGCCATCGCGCATCGTGCCGCTGGGACCGAGGCTGTGCTTAAAAATTTTTGTGGTGTATTCGCTGGAAAGTTCTGGCCAGCGGGTGGATTGGCCGAAGGGCCCGCGGTTGGGGCCGGTGGCCACCCATGAGTAATCAGCCACTTCGATGTCCTCAATGCATGCCACGAGCACGTCGCCGCGTTCTGCGCCCTCAACAAAGACGGGGCCGCCAATGGGATTGGCCATGGGCGGGTTGCGATCGAAACCGGGCCGGTTGCCGGGGATCGCTTTGTCGTCGGGGGTTTTAAAATAGCCGGCACTCGCATCCCAAGTTTCAACTTCAAAACTCTCATCGATCTGCACGTGCAGCAACGGCTCGTCATGCCAATCAAAGGCATATTTTCTTGCGTCGTCTCGGAGGATTTTCTGCATGATGATGGGGGTGGATACGCTAATACGGTGCCCTAATGAATTGGCTTCGGTCGTTTGTTATATTTTTCATAAAGACGGGTGTGCCGGCTTTGGAGGTCGATTTTTTGCCCGGCAATCCACATATGCTTTACGTTGGCGCGGATATCAAAGATGTCGCCGTTCACCGCGATGAAGGTGGCTTCTTTTTTGGGTGTGAGTGAGCCAAGGCGATCGGCCACGCCGAGCATTTGAGCGGGGTGCAGTGTGAGGCTGCGCAGAGCGATTTCGCGAGGCAAACCGTAGGCCATGGATTGCGCGGCGGCGTAGACGATATTGCGCACCCGGGATGCACCCCAGGAACCGATTGGCTCGCTGTGAGCGATTTGAACGCCGGCTTTATGGAGGATGCCAGCGGCGCGAAAGTGAATATCGTGCGGGTCGATGTCGCGCTGGGGCAGGGTGAAGACATTATCGTAAATCACCGGCACTTTTTCTTTCGCCAACAAATCGGCCACTTGCCACGCATCGCGCGAGGCAGCCAGGACAATCTTGAATTTCCGACCCTTGGCCCACGCGACGGCAGATTTGATTTGTCGGACTTCATTGGCGTGCACGATAATCGGTTGTTGGCCCGAAAGCGTGCCGAGCATCCCCTCCCATGCGGGGACTTTTTTGAAACTTGCAGCACCAGCCTTTCGTGCGCGCGCGTATGCCTCGGCGTCATCGAAAAACTGATCGATCGTTTTTAATTTCTTGTTGCGTGACTCAGTTTGTTCTTTCGGTGATTTATATTTGGATGGGTCGCGCAACGATTCTTTCGGAAGCGTGTTGAGCTTCATCACGGGCCACCAGAGATGCAGGGCCGCGTGTGATTTTAGCGTCATCTCTTCAACTCCCCAACCGGATAGTTTGATTAGGCCAGATGTGCCGGTAATCGTACCGCCCATGGGCGCCACCAGCGCGTGGGTGAAGCCGTTGGCGCGGGCGACGGGAATGAGTTCGGAATCGGGGTTGACAGAAACCCACGCTTCCACGTCAGGCGTAAATTCGCCCACTTCCGTGGTATCTTGCGTGGCGCGCACGGCGTTAATTTCGGTCAGGCCGAGTGAAGTGGCTGCGGCAATCAGGCCGGGGTACAACTGCAGGTTTCCAAGGTCGACAACTTTGGTTTGGCGTGTGGCTCGAAGGTTCGGCCCGATCGCTTGAATGATCCCATCAGTGACAAGCATTTGGCCGTTTTTTACCGTGCCTTTGTCCGCCGTATGGATTGCAGCGGCTTTGTACAATACAGTTTGCGGTTGTCCTTGCGGCTGCGCCTGCAGCGTTGCGGCGGTAAATAGAATCAGAATCAGCTTGTTCACGGTTTAACCTTTCGACATTCGTAACAGTTGTTTAGGGCGTGTGCCTTTTCGAGTGCACGAAAAAAGAAAGCGGATCGCGCGGCTACGCCGGCGTTTTCTTTGCCGTTATTTTTACGGGCCTTGGCAAGGAGCGCTGTGCGCTCGGCGGCGAGTGTCTTTGTGCGGGCGGCGGCTTTTGCGCGGTCGTAGTATTGGGCCCCTTCGATCCACGTTTGTTCGCAGATCGTTTGAGTGGAAAGTGGATGGCCGCTCCACAATACAATATCGGCGTCCTTGCCGACTTCAAGTGAGCCGACCCATTGATCGATGCGAAGCTGTTTGGCAGGATTGAGCGTCACAAATTTGAGCGCGTCTTCCTCGCTGGTGCCGCCGTATTTTACCGCTTTTGCCGCCTCGAGATTCAATCGGCGGGCGAGATCGCTTGAATCGGAGTTAAAACTCACCAGTGCACCGCGCGCGTGCATCAGGGAGCCGGCGTACGGGATGGCATCGTACACTTCAAATTTATACGCCCACCAATCGCTGAAGGTGGAGGCGCCCGCTCCGTGTGCAGCAATTTCATCGGCGATTTTGTACCCCTCCAATACGTGTTGCAGTGTGCCAATTTTTACACCAAAACGTTCCATCGTGCGTATGAAAATGAGTATCTCATCCTGCCGGTACGAATGGCAGTGGATGAGGCGTTTGCCATTGATGATTTCGCCAATCGCTTCGAGTTCGAGATTGCGGCGGATTGGCGCAACGTCTTCGCGCAATTGATCGGCAAGATACTGACGAGCGGCGGTGAAGCGATTGTTGAAGAATGTTTTCACGCCCATTCGTGTTTGCGGGAAACGCGTGGTTTTGTCATCGCCCCAGTTGGATTGCTTTACATTTTCGCCAAGAGCGAACTTGATGCCGGCCGGTGCGTTCGCAAATTTCAACGCATCCGGCGGGGCGCCGTGGCGTAGCTTGATGACTTGGTTTTGACCGCCGATAGGATTGGCCGAGCCGTGTAAAAGATTAGCCGTTGTCAGTCCGCCGGCGAGTTGGCGGTAAATGTTTCCTGTCTCGGAATTCACCACATCACCGATGCGCACCATGGCGGTAGAGGGCAGTGTGCCTTCGTTGACGCCGCCGAGAATCATGCTGTGGCTGTGGCAATCGATCAGCCCGGGCGTGACGTGCATCCCCTTGGCGCCGATCACAATGCCATCGAAGGATTCGGGCGGGTTTAAGGCGCGGCCCACTTCGGCAATACGGCCATTGGCGATACGAATCGAGCCGTTGGTGATGACGCCTTCGGGGCCGCAGGTCCAAATCGTGGCGTTTTGGATTATCACATTTTTCGGTGAAAGCAGCGGTCCTCGAAAGGCGTCGGGTGATTGGGCGATGCGCGGGGAGGGTTTGGTTTTTTCTTTTCCCTTACCAACCATTCCGTTTTTCGGTTTAGTGTCAGATTTTTTAGATGCGGGGTTGTCGTTGATGAAATGACGGCCTTCGATCCACACGGAATCAATTTCATTGTCAGGATCAAACCAACTCCCCCCATCAACAACAGTGAGATTGGCAAGCTTGCCTTTTTCAATCGTTCCGATTTGTTTGTCCGCACTCATCAATCGCGCAGGTTCGGTGGTGAGTGCGGCAAGCGCCTGTTGTTCGGTGAGGCCTCGCTCAATGGCGCGTGCAATATTTTTACGGAAAGATTTGTAGTCTGCCAGGCCGTGGGTCGTGAGGGTGATTGCGTGGTCGCGGCGGAGCAGGGCGGGGATTTCCGGTGCCCAATCCCAAGCACGCAATTGATCAAGTGAAATTTGATTCCAATCTTCCTCCTCCGGCAGCTCGGGGATTGCGGGAAACACCACAGGCACGATGAATGCCGCCTTAATTTGTTTTAGCATTTCTGGGCGCCGCCATTCCTGACCGGTGGCAACGAGAATGGGATCAAACCCGAGTTCGGCGCTGAGCACTTGGGCGCGACTGAGCATCAAGACGCTTCCGGGTTCGATGATGATGCGTTGTTTGTACGCCTTGGCCAGCACGGGGCGCAATGCTTCGAGGGAAGGATTGTACTCTGGGCGTGCATCGGTCGGGTGCGTTTTGTGCCACGATTGCATCGCGAAATAATGCTGTGCATCGAACACGGTTTGGCGAATGACAGCGATCGCGCCCATCAGCGAATTGGGGTATCCTTCAGCGCGTTCGCCCGTGGTGGAAAAAGCCAGATGCTGTACCGTGTCCGGCTTCAGGATGAGTTGATTGGGGTTGCCGGTGCCCAGCAACGCCAACGTGCCGGTGCCACGATAAATGCCTTTAGTGGGTATCACGTTGGCTGCGGTGAACCCGAGCGCCCGCAGTGTGACGAGTTCTTTTGGGTCGGGCGAAAATTGCGCTGCCACGCGATGCTCCGGCCGCACACCAGCAATTTCGTAACCGGGTCCTTTACGCCCCATATCGGTTTTGGTGGTGGGCAGACCTGTGAAGCTCACGCCCGCGCGGGCGTCGATGGGCACCGTCCATCGGTTGGAAATCGGCTTGGCCTTGTCCTCGCCCAACGAAAGATACGGATCAATGAAGCCGGCGTAAATCGTTTTACCCTTCATCGACCAAACGCGAGCATCGGCGGGAATGCCTTTCTTCCCTGCAGGCAACACTGCCTCAATTCGTCCGTTGCGGATGAGAATAGTCGCGCCTTCCAAAGCCGTTCCTGGCTTGACGATCACCCGAGCCCCCATCAACGCGTGCGCCCCCAACGGCTGCGGCCGCTGGCCCGGCGGCAGAATTTCAGCAGCTGGAAGTAATGAGGGGGCAATCAATTGCCCTGTCAATAATGCCAATGCCGTCAGGGCGATGAAAATTGATTTCATACGCGAAGCGTAGGAGGCGTTTGACTAATGACCAAGCCCCAAATCCTGTGGAGACAATTGGATTTAAGAAATGGATCCCTGATGTTTTGAAAATTCCATTAGCCAAGGGAATTGAGTTTGCGATGGGGGCGCGGCTTTGGTAATCTACTGTTTTATGGCTGAATTTGTTCCGTTTCGATTGGGTGTGCTCGGTTCGGGCGGGGGCTCGAACTTTGGGGCAATTGTGGAATCGTGCCAAAACGGGGCCCTTTCAACCGTGCAGGCAAGCGTGGCGGTGGTATTAAGCGATGTGGAAAAGGCGTTAATTTTGGAACGGGCGCGGGATGTGGAGGTGAATTGCACGCACATTGCGCCGGGGAATTTTCGCACCAAGCTGGATGACGCAGCGGAAGCCGCTTATATAAAGGCGCTTAATGATGTGGAGGTGGACTTGGTGGTGCTCGCGGGGTTTATGCGGGTTTTGAAGGGGGAGTTTTTGCGGGCGTTTGAGGGGCGGGTGGTAAATGTGCATCCGTCGCTGCTGCCGGCATTTCCGGGGTTGGAAGCGTGGAAACAGGCACTGGATCACGGGGTGAAGGTGACGGGGGCAACGGTCCATTTTGTGGATCAGGGGGTGGATAGCGGCGCAATTATTGCCCAAAAATCGGTGCCGGTGCTGGATGATGACACACCGGGAACCTTGCATAAACGCATTCACGGCGCGGAACATCGGATTTACCCCGAGGCCATTGCGGCGATTGCGCGGGGGGAAATCGCATTGCGCGGGCGCGGCACGATCAAGGTTGCGCGATGAAAAATCGGGTTAAAAAATCAAAGAAAAAGATCGCTTTTCCGCGGCGACGGTGGCAGATCAACCCGTCCACGCGAGTGGAGGAGTCTTCCAAGCGCTATTCCCGCCCGAAAGCGAAAGTGCAAGCTCGGCGATTATTAGATGACTAAAAGCAACAAAAACAAAATTTTGAAATTCGGTTTACCGAAAGGCAGCTTGCAAGATGCCACGGTTGAAAAGCTGGCGAAGGCGGGTTGGAATGTATCCATCAGCAGCCGCTCGTACATTCCCGTAGTGGACGACAGCGAGTTGGAAATCCGCACCATCCGCGCACAGGAGATGAGCGTTTATGTGGAGCGCGGCTATTTGGATTGCGGCATCACGGGGCTGGATTGGATTGAGGAAAACAATTCCAAGGTGCACGAGGTGGGCGAGTTTTTGTTTAGCAAAGCCACGCGTCGTCCGGCGCGCTGGGTTTTGGCGGTGCCGGATAAATCCAAAATCAAATCGGTCAAGGATCTGCAAGGCAAACGCATCGCCACAGAAGTAGTGGGGCTCACCAAGCGTTGGCTGAAAAAGAACGGCGTCAAAGCCGAGGTGGAATTTTCCTGGGGCGCCACCGAAGTGAAGGCACACGAATTAGTGGACGCGATCGTGGAGGTAACCGAAACCGGCAGCAGCCTCCGCGCGAATAATCTACGCATCGTGGAGGAATTAATGAGCAGCACGCCGCGATTGATCGCCAACAAAAATGCTTGGAAAAACAAGTGGAAGCGCCAGAAGATTGAAACGATGGCGATGCTGCTGCGCGGCGCACTGGATGCCGAGGCGATGGTGGGCTTAAAGTTGAACATCAAACAGGCCAACCTCTCCAAAGTTTTAGGAAAATTGCCCGCGCTACGAAATCCAACCATCAACGAACTCAGCCAAACCGGCTGGGTAGCGGTGGACACGGTGATCGAAGAACACGTGGCCCGCGAAATAATTCCCAGCCTCAAAGCGGCTGGCGCAGAAGGAATTATTGAATATCCACTGAATAAAGTGGTATATTAACCCTTCTCACAGACAGACAAGAAGAGACAAAAACATGGGATCGTTAAAGAAACGACGCAAATCCAAAATCAACAAGCACAAGCGGCGCAAGGCCTCACGGGCCAACCGTCACAAGAAGCGTAAGTGGCAAAAGTAGGTTAACCCCTGCGCCCTTGCAATTCGCCCAACCGGGCGTGCTCCAATTGCCCTAATATAACGGGTCTGATTAACATGATGAATCGAAACCAATTCATGGTCTTCGCAGG
This sequence comes from Limisphaerales bacterium, assembly GCA_014382585.1. Classification (NCBI taxonomy): domain Bacteria; kingdom Pseudomonadati; phylum Verrucomicrobiota; class Verrucomicrobiia; order Limisphaerales; species Limisphaerales bacterium. The sequence continues at coordinate 31,338 of JACNJL010000041.1, forward strand.
TACACTCGTGCTTGCAGCCTGCGCCGGCCCCGTCAAGATGCCCAGCGAAGAAGCCCCCCCTTCAACCGCAGAGCTGCAGCCAAGCCAACTGATTGCCGAACCTGCCCCGCCAACGGCGAAACCCGATGCCGAAGCGAAGCGGATCGCCGAAGATGCGGCTATTGAACGCCGGATCCGTTCGATGGCGCATTACGCAGCCGCCACAGCCGCAATGGAGCGGGGCGAAAGCGCGGTGGCGATGGAAGAATTTGAACAGGCTGCCTTGGCAGATCCCGCAAACGAAAAAATTGTGCTCGAAGTGGTGCGCATGTTGCTGGCCCAAAAGAAATTCGACAAGGTGCTCGCGCTCTTGGTTAAAGCGACTGCTAACCCAGACGCGTCCGCCAAGGTGCACACACTGCTCGCAGTGACCTACGCACAAAAAGGGAAACTTGACTTGGCCCGCATAGCCGCCGAAGGCGCTATTCGCATGGCCCCGGATTCCATCCTCGGCTACAAAACATTAATTCAAGTTTACCAAAAAGAAATGAATGGTGGCGCCAAGCGCCTGCCTCAAATCCGCAAGACCCTCGATCAGGCCTTTGCCCAAAAGAAACCCGACATCACATTTCAGGTCGAACTGGCACTCATGGCCGGCGGTTATTTACAAATCGATAAAACTGCTGCGGAAGAACTCAAGCCACGCATCCGCAAGCTGCTGGATGCGGCGTGGGCCAGTAAACCGACTGTCCCCTTGATGATTGAGCAAATCGGCCGAGGTTACCGTATGATCGATGCCCGTAAAGAAGCGGCGGTGGTGACTCAAGAATTACTAAAAGCCTTACCCGGCAACCCGGCCGTGCTAATGCAGTTGGCACAGGATTTAATTATCGCAGGCAAGATTAAGGAAGGCCGAATGCACCTTGAGGCAATTCTTAAGAAGAACCCCAATTCATGGCGTGCCCACCAACTGCTTGCCGCGGTGGCAATGGATGAAGACGAATTCGCAACAGCCGCCCAACATTATCGTGCGGCAATCAAGCTCAATTCCCGAATCGAGCAACTGTATTTTGATCTGATTTCCGCATTGCTCTCGGACGACAAAAGTGATGAGGGGCAAAAGGTGTTGGATATGGTGAAACGGAAATTTAAGCCGAATTTTTTGCAGGCTTATTTCGCGGCGATGATCGCTTTGGAAAAACGGGATTTCAATCAAGCATTGGATGACTTGCGCCGTGCCGAATCGATCGCAAAAAATGCTGATCCCACACGCCTCAATCACATTCTTTATTTCCAATTGGGAACCACTGCCGAGCGTGCCGGAAAAATTGAAATTGCCGAAAAATATTTCCGGCAATCAATTGAGAAAAATCCGGAATATGCAACCGCGTTAAATTATCTCGGATATATGTGGGCCGATCGCGGTGAAAAACTTGATGAAGCAATCGAACTGATTGATCGAGCACTCAAGCTCAGCCCCGATAACGGTGCATATCTTGACAGCCGTGCGTGGGCACTCTTCAAGCAGGGCAAATTCAAGGAAGCGCTCACGTGGCAACTCAAGGCGCTCAAACACACCGAGGGCGATGATGCTGAAATTTTCCTTCACCTTGGCGAAATGTATTTGAAATTGAAGCAGCCAAAAGAGGCCCGCGGATACCTTGAGAAAGCCGCTGCCATTAAAGACACTGAACCAGACGTGAAACAGCGCATTCAGGATGTGCTTAAACAACTTCCCTAACGCAGACTGATGCCTCTGCAGTTTACCCGGCACTATACTCTGCCCGAAGCTCGCGAAATGCTCCCCACACTTCGTGAGTGGTTTGCGGAACTCGATGAGGTGACTCCCCTTATTCATCAATCCGAACAATCCTTTGAGCCCCGCTTGGCCGCCGGCGAAGATCTCGGAGGGCAGGGGGTTGTTGAATGGGCCAAAAACCTACGGCGCGTTCATGAAGTGCTGCGTGAATTTCAAGCGCGCGAAATTCAATTGAAGGATGTGGCGCGCGGGCTCGTCGATTTCCCTGCGATTCTTGACGAACGCGAGGTCTTTCTCTGCTGGGAAAAACCGAAATGAACATTACCCACTGGCACGACATCGACACGGGTTTTGCCGGGCGAAAACCATTGTGGGAGGTCCGCGAGGATTGACACAAGGGCGGGTAACGTATAAAAGGCCTCCCGATTTTTTCCGACATCGCAGATACTATGATTAAGGTAAAAAACCTCCGCAAAACTTTTGGCGCCAACGTCGCCGTGGACAGCATCAGCTTCAACGTGAAGCAGGGCGAAGTGCTTGGCTTTCTCGGCCCCAATGGCGCGGGGAAATCCACTACGATGCGCATGATTACCGGTTACCTTGTGCCCGATGAAGGCAGTGTGACGGTTGGCGAATTCGACATCGTCGAATCCCCCGCAAGCGCCAAGTCGCTCATTGGTTATCTGCCGGAAAATGCACCCAGCTACCCGGACATGACCGTGCAGGCTTTCCTGCGCTTCACAGCGGAAATCCGCGCCCTCACAGGCATGGCGCGAGACAAGGCAGTGGACGGCGCCATCGATACGTGCTCGTTGCAGCCTGTTCGGCATCAGAGCATTGACACGCTTTCCAAAGGCTTCCGCCACCGCACTTGCCTTGCGCAATCTCTACTGCACGAACCCGAAGTGCTGGTGCTCGATGAACCGACTGACGGCCTCGACCCCAACCAAAAACGCGAAGCCCGCCAACTCATCAAGCGATTGGGTGAAACGAAGGCGGTGATTTTTTCCACGCATATTTTGGAGGAAGTGGACGCCGCCTGCTCGCGCGCCATCATCATCAACAACGGTGGGATCGTAGCCAACGGCACGCCGGACGAATTAAAACAAAAAACCAAGTCCGGTCGGCTGGATGACCTGTTCCGTGAACTCACCATGAGCGACACCCAAACAAAGGAGGCAGCTTAAATGAACTCCCCTTTTCGAAATGTTCTCACCCTCGCCAAGCGCGAGTTCACCGGGTACTTCGCTACGCCGGTGGCTTATGTGTTCCTCGTCATCTTTTTGCTGATGACCGGTTTCTTCACGTTCATGCTGGGCATGGATTTGTTCGACCGTAATCAAGCCTCGCTGGAATCCTTTTTCACCTGGCATCCTTGGCTGTATTTATTTCTCGTGCCCGCAGTGGCAATGCGGTTGTGGTCGGAAGAAAAACGGACCGGCACCCTTGAGCTGCTACTCACACTCCCGATTACCGCCTGGCAGGCGGTGCTGGCAAAATTCCTGGCCTCGTGGGCATTCCTCGTTTTGGCGTTGGCATTAACATTCCCGGTTTGGATAACGGTTAACAAGCTCGGCTCGCCAGACAACGGTGCGATTTTTTGTGCCTACGTGGGCAGCGCATTAATGGCCGGCGCATATCTCGCCATCGGTTGCATGACCTCCGCCCTTACGCGCAATCAAGTGGTTAGCTTTATCCTGTCGGTGGTGGTTTGCCTCTTTACCATTTTGGCCGGCTTTGCGCCGGTAACCAACTTTATGACCGGCTTGTTTCCCAACAGCCCGGGCGTCGTGGAGTTCGTGGCCAATCTTAGTGTCATCACTCATTTCGAATATTTCCAACGGGGCGTGCTCGATTTTCGTGACCTGGTATTTTTTGGTTCGGTGATTATTTTCGCCCTGTTTGTCACAGGCATCATTGTCCGCAACGCGCAAGAGTCGCGAACGGCAGGTAATTTTTCCTACTCCCTTGGTTTCTGTGGGCTAGGGGCACTCATCCTGATCGCGGCCAACGCGATGACGGCGCAACTCCGCTGGAAGGCTGATCTGACTGAGGGGAATATTTATTCATTGTCCAAAGGCACCGAGCGGATTCTGTTGCGCCTAAACGATGATCGTGGCGGGGAGCCGGACGCCTTCAAGTTGGAGATGCGTTTATATCAAACCAGCGACCAGCGAGTACCCAACAATTTGTCCCGCTACGCAAAGCGCGTGGAGGATATGCTAAAGGAATACGTGGGGCTTGCGAGTAACATGTCGAAAGGCGGCAACGAGTCCCTGATTCTTCATCGGATCAATGTGCAGCCCGATTCTCCCGAGGAAGATCAGGCCATGAAGGATAATATCGAGAAATTTCCTATCGGCCCGGAAGAATTTGCTTATCTTGGGCTATCACTCAGCTATGCCGACCGCACCGAAAAAGTAGAATTACTAGTCTCCACTCAAACTCAAAGTGGGCGCTCCATGTCGCTTCGTTCTGAAGTAACGTTGGAATATGAAATTTCCCACGCGATTACCCGTTTATTAAAATCAGAAGACGTCCGGGTGGTCATTGGAGTTATGGCGCCACCCACTGTTCAGGTGATGGGCGGCTTACCGCATGGCATCCCGCCACAAATGGCCATGCAACGCGGTATGGAGCCAAGACCGCCGTGGGCACTAATCCGCTTGTTGCAACGTGAATACGATGAAGTGCGCGCCGTAGATTTTAACTCCGGCATTTCACGCAACGATCAAAGCGAAGAGCAATCGCTCGTTGAGAGCGACATCGACATGCTGTTGGTCATTCATCCGCAAAACATCAGCGAACGAGCGCAATTCGCTATCGACCAATACGTGCTTAATGGCGGAAAGGTGGTCGCCTTTCTCGATCCTTTTTATGGGCTTTCCGCCGGAGCGATGGGCGGTCGCGGCCCTGCGGACAGCTCTTCCACGCTCAGTAAGTTGCTCCCCGCGTGGGGACTGAATTTTGATAATTCACACATCTTGGCTGATATGGATAACCCGTTTCGACCGGATCCACGTGAATCAGAAGTGTGGCCAACATTGGTGGAGTTGTCCGGGAAAAGCCACAGCCAATCTGAAGTTATCACACAGAATTTGGGCACAGTGAGCGTGCTGCACGTTGGCTCGTTTACCGGCAAGGCGGCAGACAAGGGGCTAACCCAGGTCAACCTCTTGAACAGCTCGACCAACGCCATGCAGCTCAACACAAAGACACCCGCCGGCACTGCCACTAATGCCACGGCCATCCTTCCAAGAGCCCCATTTACCGCCGCCCAAAACAAGATTGCCCGCACGTTTAAAGGCGGCGGGAAATCCAGCGTGTTGGCCGTGAAACTCACGGGCAATTTTACCACCGCTTTCCCGCAAGGCGATCCTGAAGCCATACCGCCCGCAGATGCCAACGCGACTGTGCCGAAAGATGCCTCCCTGAAATCCGTGCGCGAAAACGCTTTGCCGGTGGTCGTGTTGGTGGGAGATGTGGATTTGCTGAATGACCAATTAGCAGCCCAACCGATGAGGGATGCCTTCGGCCAGTTCGTCGGATTTCGCTACAGCAACCTCACTTTTGTGATGAATCTGGCAGATTACCTTACCGGCGATGAGGATCTCATCCGCGTCCGCAGTCAATCCCAGCGAGATCGGCCATTGGAGTTGCTCGATCGTATGCTAGAAAAGGCTACTCGCCGCGTGCAAAAAGACATTGATTTGCTGCAGAAAGAACTCGAAACCGCCAAAAAGAAAGTTCGGGAAATTGAAGAAAAAGTTAATGAACAGGTTCGCCAACTCATGGCGAGCGGCGGCGGTCAATTGCAGATTAGCGAAGCTGACGTTAAAAAATTAAAGGACATGGAGACCGAAGAGAAAGCGGCTGAAGACAAAGCGCGCAAAACAATTCGCGAAAAAAAACGTGAGTTGCGGGAGGAAATCAACGCGCTGAAATTCCGCATCAAGTGGGCCAATATTCTCATCATGCCGGCGCTTGTAGCGCTTTTTGGCTTGTTCGTTGCCGTCACCCAGTCCAAACGTTCTAAACGTTCGGTAACTTTATCATGAAGACCAAACAATTAATTTCAATGGTGGCGCTATTGGTCGTCACGATTGCGGGCTATCTGATTTTCAGCCCCAGTAGCGAGTCCGCCTCGGCTATTGACAGCAACGTAGGCGACGAACCAATGGCTGACTTAAATATCGGCAGCATCGCCGCAATCTCCATTGCGGCCGACGGAGAAAACGGAATTTCCACATTACGCGTGGAGAAAAAACTGGGCAATTGGGTGGTTGCCCAACGGGGTGGATATCCCGCGGACACCAGTCGCATAGAAGGATTGGTTAAAAATCTGATCGCAATGAAAATTCTGCGGCGCGTTCCTGCGAGTAAAAGTCAACTGGACCGACTGCACCTTAAGGAGCCCGGCACGGGCAAAACGGCGGCTACCCGGATTGAGTTTTTCGCGGCGGATGGCAAATCCATCAAAATCGTTCACCTTGGCAAAGAGTTGAGCGCTCCGGGCGGCGAGGAGAACACTTCAGCTCTGGGAGGTGGCGGCAATTATCCGGATCGCCGTTTCATCATGCTTGATGCCAAGCCGGCAAGCGCGGCGGTTGTCGATCAAACATTCAGCAACGCAAACGCCGTCCCTTCAGACTGGATTAACCGTACGGATTTTTTTGATGTAAAGAACGTGCTCACACTCGCCGTGGATTACCCCGGAACCGAAGCCACCAATTCCTGGAAACTCACTCGGGAAAACACCGCCACCAATTGGACGCTCGTGGCCGCCCGCGAAGGGGAGGCGCTGGATCAAAGCAAGCTCAATTCTTTGGGCCAGCCATTTCAGTCGCCCACGTTTAATGATGTCCTTATTGGCGACGCGGCCGCTGCCTCGATTAGCACGAATGCCACCCGCATCACATTAGGCACTGAAGATCACTTCACCTACACCATCTCCCTTGGCAAACCAAATGAAGGCGGGGATTTCCCGATGCGGCTTGCGGTTTCCGCTAAACTTCCCGAGAAACGCATCCCCACCAAAGATGAAAAGCCCAACGCCGCCGCCAACCTCGATCTTCAATGGCTTAACCAACAACGACAACTCAAAATCCGGCTGGCCCTTCACCAATCTTACTCCGGCGAATACTGGACATATCTTGTCCCCGGCTACACAATTACTGACTTGCTGAAAAAACGCAGCGAATTGATGGCTCCTAAGCCCACCCTGCCGCCACTTGGACCGTTACTGCCCGGGCCGCCAAGCCTAACGCCAATTCCCCCGAACGATCCTTAAACGTTAACATTTTTCTTCGATGCCCGCATTGACAGGCGGTACATTTAGTGGTTTATTTGTGAAGCAGAGGAACGCGATATGGCCAATCTAACAAAAATCATTCTCGGGTTGAACATCCTCGCCGCGGGCGCAGGAATTTTCTTTGGAATCACAGTTTCTGGCAAAACCGGGAAACTCGTGGAAGATGCCGCCACGGCCAAGGGGGAAGCCAGCCAGGCCAAGGGGAAGCTCACCCAACTGGAAACTGAAAAAGCTGATCTTGTTCAAAAATTCGCCGCTGCCGATAGTGAAAAGAAATCCATCAAAGCTCAGTACGATCAATTGACTGGGAATGCCAGCGGTAAAGATGCTCAACTCGCAACTCTCCAACAGGAGAACAGCACCCTGAAAGCAAATGCAACAAGCTGGGCAACGGAGCGCCAGAATCTTCAAGCCAAGGCTAACGAGGCTGGAACATACAAAACCCAACTCGCAAGTGCTGAAGCGCAGGTGGCATCTCTAACCACCGAATTGAACAAACTCAAAAACCCTCCCGCAGCCGTCAAACCGGTGGCACCTAAGGTGGACAGCGGGGGCAAGGTCGGCAAAATCGCAAATGTGGACCCAAAGACTGGGTCAATAATTTTAAACCGCGGATCCGCTCATGGATTTAAAATCGGTGATCAATTCAATATATTTCGAAATAACACGCTAATTGGCCGGATTAAAGTAACCCGATTGAGCAGCACAAACACGGGATTATCAATCGCCCAGCGGGAAGAGGGTCTCGGCGTTCCGACTGGCGCGCAGTTTCAAGTGAATGACGATTTGATCAAGTTTCAATAACCATGAAGAAATCAGCCACCATCATATTGGTCGTTTTGCTCATGGGCTCTGTTGCCGCCAGCGTGTATCTGCTCCTCGATCAAAAAACAAAACAGGAACTGATCGCCAGCAAAGATGCCTCAATTGCCGGACGCGATCAATCAATCGCTGATATCACGGGTAAGTACAAAGAGCTCACCAACTCACTTACTCAAGCAACTCAGGCAGTTGCAAAAAATGAAAAGAACTACAGCGCCCTGAAATCCAAAAACGAACTTCTCCTAGTAAAAATCACCTCTGCAGAATCAAAGTTAACGACCCAGGCTGATGGATTGAACGAGGCCAACGAAAAGCTGCAGGAAGAGTTAACCGCACTAAAATCTGAGGCTACGACAAACGCAACTCAACGGGCCGCTTTGGAAGCAGAAAATTCATCCCTCAAAGTTCAGGTGACCGACCACCTCAAGCAACTCCAAAACCAGAGCAATGCCCTCGCAAAAGCAGAGGCCGATTTGAAGCCTTTCGAGGAATTAGGGAAAACCCCGGACGAAATTACACGGGGCCTCATGAAGCGGCCGGTGAGCATTTCCCAGCCCCTGCCACCTCGCCCCGCCAGCCAGGCAGGCAAAATCACCCAGCCTATTCGTCCCCCTAAACCCGCACCGGATCCGGCGCCTGAAACCGCACCCGCTCCTGCCCCGCCCGCGCCCCCTATTCTGCAGAAACAACCATGAAAAAAAACATCTCCACTTTTATGTTCGCCGGCCTATTATTCATAGCCGGTTTGATAATGCTCACCACCGGTGGTTGCGGGTCTATGTCTCCCAATGATTCTGACCGGCCATGGAGCGAGACTCGCGGCTTTCAAAATCAAGGTGGCTCGCGCCTCGACCGTTAATTTTCGGCTCCAGCTGTAAGCCAGCGCCCGGGGGTCACCACGCTGTCAAGTTTCACATCGTGCAACTCGCATGGCACGGCATCAATGAGTTGATGGTCGAAGCCTACCCCTATTTTGTGTCCTGCAATATCGATCAGCCAACGATCATAGAATCCTCGTCCGCGACCCAGTCGGCGGCAATTTTCGTCAAAGGCGACCCCAGGCAAAATCACCAGCGCAATTTCGCCCGCCAATATTTCAGTTGCGTCAGAAGGCGGTTCGAGGATTCCAAACTTTCCGGGAATCAACTCCCTTTTCGACGCAACCTGAGCTGCTACGTATAAACGGTTGGCTTGGTATCGCGGGAAACAAAATCGTTTCTCATCGGTCATCAACGGCGATACATCCAACTCATCCGGCAACGGTGCATAAATGAGAATTGTGTCGGCAGAACGAAACTCCTTTGAGTCGCGCAACCGGTTACAAGCCGCCGCCGAGGCTGCCGTGCGTTCTTCAGGGCGGATTCGGATGGCGCTCATTTCAGCGCGTACAGCGGATTTGCGCTCTTTAATCTCCATGCTACTTTTTAGCTTTAGATTGCAATGAGCGCCAGTGCAACACTCGGGCTTTGATTTTTTGCTCCACACCTTCTTCGGTCGGATTGTAAAAAGTGCGGTCCACCCCCAGATAATCCTGAGCCACAAAATGGCCGTCGTAGTCGTGTGCGTATTTGTAATTGTCACCATTGCCAAGCTGTTCTGCGCCTTTGTAATGCGAATCGCGGAGATGTTTTGGGACTGGAACAGTGCGGCCATTTTTCACTACCTCCAACGCGGCATCAATGGCGACATATGAGCTGTTGCTTTTGTGGGCGGTGGCGAGATACACGGCGGCCTCGGCAAGGGGAATGCGCGCTTCGGGCCAACCAACAAATTCTGAGGCCGTGTGCGCTGAAGTGGCCAGCACCAAAGCCATCGGATCCGCGAGGCCAATGTCTTCGGCGGCACTGATCATCAATCGCCGTGAAATAAAGCGCGGGTCCTCACCTGCGTGGATCATTTTTGCGAGCCAATACAGCGCCGCATCAGGATCGCTGCCGCGGATACTTTTAATGAAGGCCGAGATAGTATCGTAATGCTGGTCACCATCAGCGTCGTAAACCACGGATTTTTTTTGGATGCATTCCTCGGCCACGGCGAGCGTAAGGTGGATCGCGCCGTCTTTGCCCGGTGGCGTGGTGAGCGCGGCAATCTCCAACGAGTTGAGCGCCTTGCGCGCATCGCCATCGGAAATTATCGAGAGATGATCGAGTGCTTCGGCATCCACATTCATTTTAATGTGACCCACGCCGCGCTCTTTGTCGACCAAGGCACGATCGAGCAACGTGCGGATGTCAGTTTGGTTGAGCGGTTGCAGCTCGAAGATCTGCGAGCGCGACACGAGCGGGGAGTTGACGAAGAAAAACGGGTTGTGCGTGGTCGCGCCAATCAATTTCACCGTGCCACCTTCCACATCCGGTAGCAGCACGTCTTGTTGTGCTTTATTGAAGCGATGGATTTCATCGATGAACAGCACGGTGGCGCGGCCTGTGTTTTCGAGCCGATTGGCTGCGCCGGAAAGCACGCGGCGCATTTCGGCCACATTACTTTCTACGCCGCTGAGTCGTTCAAATTTACTTTCCGTGCGGTTGGCAATAATTTGCGCGAGGGTGGTTTTGCCGGTACCGGGTGGGCCGTAAAAAATCAGCGATTGGATCCGGTCCGCCTCAATGGCTCGGCGCAAGAGCATGCCGCTTTTGAGGATGTGCTGTTGCCCGGCGTATTCATCGAGCGTACGCGGGCGCATTCGTGCAGCGAGAGGCGCCTGCCGGTTGCCCGCCGCGCGATCGGCTTTTGGCCCATCGTGCTCCTCCGGTGCATTGAATAAATCCTGTCCCGCCACGAGCGAATGGTGGCACAGTCCCAAAAAATACCCAACCCAAACCGCGCAAACTGGCCCAAGGAACGATGATTCCTAGGTGGGACCCAATCGATGCCTTAAGACTTCCAGTCAAGGCCTGACGGCCAGCATCGAAGGCAAGGCCCCATTTTATTTTGATTACCTTCCGGGGCGATAAACGTTGCGCGGCCCGGGTGGGCTGAGGTCAATTTAGCCCAAAAGAATGTTTTCCTCAAGTTGCATTGCTTGCGCCGCCACAAAACTTGTTGCATCCTCCGGGCATGCAACGTGTACTTTTTTTACTTGCCGCCATCGCCGCTGTTTCCAACACCGTTTCCGCCGCGGCCAAGCCGCCCAATATCGTGTTTATCATTTCTGATGATCAAACCTGGACGGACTACAGTTTTATGGGGCACAAAATAATTGAGACCCCGAAAATCGATCGGCTTGCCGCGCAAAGCCTCACCTTTACGCACGGTTATGTGCCGAGCAGTTTGTGCTGCCCTTCATTGGCCACGATGATCACGGGGCTTTATCCGCACCAAACACGCATCACCGGCAACGAACCGCCCATCCCCGTTGGCGGAAAACGTACGCCCGAATACGCGCGGCGTTTTGCGGAACACGTGGCACTCATTGACGCTGTGCCGACGCTCCCGCGAATGCTCGCCCAGCGCGGCTATGTAAGTCATCAAAGCGGCAAGTGGTGGCACGGCAATTTTAAACGCGGCGGCTTTACCCACGGTATGACTCACGGCGACCCCAAGCGCGGAGGCCGGCATGGTGATGTGGGGCTCAAAATCGGGCGCCAGGGCATGAAGCCCATTTTTGATTTTGTGAAACAGGCGAACGACAAACCGTTTTTTATTTGGTACGCGCCCTTCCTGCCACACACGCCTCACACGCCACCCAAGCGGTTGTTCGACAAGTATGCAGCGAAGGTCGATTCGCCGCACGTCGCCCGCTATTTTGCGATGGTGGAATGGTTCGACGAAACGGTGGGCGAGCTCGTGAACCACATCGATAAGCACGCGCCGGATACGATCATCATTTATGTGACCGACAACGGATGGATTCAGGAACCCGGCAATCGGGGTTATGCCCTCAAAAGCAAACGCTCCCAGTACGATGGCGGCACCCGCACGCCCATTATGGTGCGTTGGCCGGGCAAGGTGAAGCCGGGCGCATCAACGACTCCTGTTTCCAGTATCGACATCGCGCCGACGGTCCTCAAGGCAGTTGGTTTGAAACCGACCAAAGATATGCACGGGCTGGATTTACTGGTTACCGATGCCGTGAACGCACGCAAATTTCTTTACGGAGAAATTTTCTTGCATAACGCGGTGAACCTGAGCAAGCCCGCCACAAATTTGACCTATCGCTGGGGCATCCAAGACGGCTGGAAACTCATTCTTCCGCATAAAGAGAATGTCACCACTCGCGCTGCTAAAGGAGCCAATGGTACCGGCCAAATTGAATTGTATCATTTGACAAAGGATCCCTTCGAGACCAAGAACCTCGCCGCGACGAATGCGGAAAGGGTCGCGCAACTCCGAAAACAAATAAATGCCGCCTGGCCAGCCAAGTAAGGCCATCCCAAACCGCGGTTACCCCAACTTCTGACGCCAATTTTCGGCTGCATGCCGACATGACATCGAGGCTCGCAGTCGAGGGTAGGGCGGGGTGTCCCATCCCGCCTATTTGTCGCGGCGGGGGAAGAGGGCTTCGGGTTGGCCGGTTTGGTGGCCCTCGGGGAGTTCGCCCCAGTTGGATTCGGCGATGTTTTGCAAGTGGGTGGGGAGATTGAGTTGCTCGCGGATGCGTTGGCTGGTGGTGGGGAGGTAGGGCTGGAGCCAGAGGGCGAGGTGGCGGCACCCTTCGGCGAGGTTGTAGAGGACTTGGCCGAGGCGTTCGGCATGGGCTTCGTCTTTGGCCAGCTTGAAGGGGGCGGTTTCGTCGACGTATTGGTTCAGGCGGGCGACAAAGGTCCAGATGGTCTGGAGGCCCGCCTGGAGTTGGTTGGCTTTTAAATCGGAGATGAGCTGGTCGCGGGTGGCGTTGGCCTCGGCGGCAAGGTCGTCGTGGGGTGGCGGCACGATGCCTTCGCGGTAGCGGGAGAGCATGGAGAGTGAGCGGTTGACGAGGTTACCCAATCCATTGGCCAGCTCGGCGTGATAACGGCTGGCGAAGCTTTCGTCGGTCCAATTTCCATCAGGACCAATGGCGAGTTCGCGCACGACATAGTAGCGAAAGGCATCCAACCCCCAATTGTCGATGACGGCTACGGGGTCTACGACGTTGCCGATGCTTTTGCTCATCTTCTGATTATCCTTTTGCCACCAGCCGTGCACGAGCACTTGCTTGGGCAACGCGAGCCCGGCGGCTTTGAGCATGATGGGCCAGTAGACGGCGTGGAACTTGAGGATGTCTTTGCCGATGACGTGGATGTCAGCGGGCCAAAGGGCAGATTCGTCGCCGCGCGCGCGTGGGATGCTGAGGTAATTGGTGAGCGCATCGAACCACACGTAGGTGACGTAATCCGGATCGAAGGGCAGGGGGATACCCCATTCGAGGCGCTCTTTGGGGCGACTGATGCAAAGATCCTCGAGGGTGTTGTTTTTGAGGAATCCGAGCACCTCGTTGCGGCGATAATCGGGTGCGATAAATTCAGGGTTAGCCTCAATGTAATCGATGAGCCATTGCTGGTGTCGGCCGAGCTTGAAGTAATAGTTCTTCTCTCGCAGTTCCTGCACTTCGCCATAGAGCGGATCAAAATGACCATCGGCGTCACGATCTTTGTCGGTTAAAAAACTTTCCTGCTTGGCTGAGTAGAAGCCGACATATTCATCCTGGTAAAATTCGTCCGCGTCATAAAGCTGCTGCAATATTTCGCAAACAACGGTTTGATGACGCGCGTCGGTGGTGCGGACGAAATCATTGTTTGAGATACCCAGTTTTTTGACAAACGCCTGCCAGTCGTCAGCTAGTTCGTCGGTGTAAGTTTGCGTATCCTTACCGGCAGCTTCGGCAGCTTGCTGAACTTTCTGGCCATGCTCATCGAGGCCGGTGAGGTAAAATGCCTCTTCGCCAAGGCAGCGTCGTGTGCGCGCGATGACATCGGTGATTACCTTTTCGTAGGCATGCCCAAGATGCGGTTGGCCATTCACGTAATCAATGGCGGTGGTGATGTAGAATTGCTTGCTCAACGGGCGGCCTGTTGTAGCTGAGACAAGCGTAACACGCAAGACAGCACTATTTTATCGCTATTTGACCACAAATTTGGCAAGGAATGCCGATGCGATTTTTGGGGTTAATGGTGTTGGCGTCTTGGGCACTTGGTTTAACCACGCTGTCCGCGGCGCAAAAGAAGCGCACAAAATGGGACGAAATGGACATCGGCCCATTTCAGGCTTATGGTTTGGAGACTCAACTGAATGGCAAACTTTGGCGTCCGGCGCTCAAGGGGCTCAACATCAAGCTCGGCCCGAATGCCTCAGTTTGTTTCGACACCGAACGCCTGCGAATGGCTGCGGGGTGGACTGGCGGGTTTCTCGATCTCCCCACCGGTCGTGACGGTTTGGAAGGCGTGCCGAAAATTAACGGAGAACTGGCATTCCACACGCCGATGACGCCCGGTTGGGCTGGGCCCAAAGGCGAATGGGTCGAACCCACGCCACCCACCATCAATGGCAAGGACGTCTATTCAATGGGACCACTTCCGCGTCAATGGGCAAAATGGCGGGGGCATTACACGCATGGTGACCAGGTTGTTTTGTCTTATAGTGTTGGGGCATCGGGCGTGCTCGAGGTTCCCGGCTTTGCCAATGGAATTTTCACACGTCAATTTGAAATCACTCGCAGCCCGGCTAAAAGCCCAATGAGCCTGATGCTCTGCAAGCTGAGCGACGCCATTGGCTCGGTGAATGGCAATGTGGCCACGCTTGAAAAAGAGGGGGTCGTCACCGCCGTGGCAGTGATGGGTACGGGCGTGGAACTAAAAATTAAAAATGCCCGAATCATCGCTGAAGTTAAATCGCTCCTCCCCACCAATCATTTTAAAATTGGCATCTGGCACGGCCCAAAAGCGGGCCTCAATAAATTAATAAATTTCTCGAAACAACCCATCAATGCCGTGTCGCTCAGCAAACTCATCACTGGGGGGGAATCAAATTGGAACCAACCTGTCACCACAGTCGGTCGGCTGGGAGTGTTGCCGGGGGCATACGCGGTTGACACAATTACCGTGCCCGAGAAAAACCCTTGGAACTCGTGGATCCGCTGCAGCGGATTTGATTTTTTTAAGGACGGCACAACCGCTGCGGTGTGTTCCGTAACCGGGGATGTCTGGGTCGTGAGCGGAATCAACCAGACACTCAAAAAGCTGGAATGGCGCCGATATGCCACAGGATTGTTTCAGCCGCTTGGTCTCAAAATCGTGGACGAACAAATTTACGTACTTGGCCGGGATCAAATCACGCGCTTTCACGATTTAAACAAGGATGGTGAAGCGGATTTTTATGAAAATTTTAACAACGACATTTCCATCAGCAACCATTATCACGAGTTTTGCCTGAACCTCAGCACCGACCCCGCGGGTAATTTTTATTTCATTAAAGGGGGCAACCTCCGCCAAGCCACCGTGCCGCATCACGGCTGCCTTGTGAAAGTTAGTAAAGACGGCAGCCAGCTTGAAATTGTGGCTACTGGCCATCGCGCCCCAAATGGAATGAGTGTGGGGCCCAAAGGCGAGCTGACTAGTTCCGATAATGAAGGCAATTGGGTGCCTGCCTCCCGAGTGAATCTCGTGAAGCCCGGTGGCTTTTATGGGCACGTTCACACGGCGCATCATGAAAAAGCGCCAACCGATTACGATAAGCCGCTTTTCTGGCTTCCGCACCAAGTGGATAATTCCAGCGGTGGCCAAATCTGGATTGCCAGTGAAAAATGGGGCCCCTTTGAAGGCGACTTGCTGCATCTTTCCTACGGAAAAAGCAGTCTTTTTAAAGTAATGAAAGAAGAGATCAACGGCCAATGGCAAGGGGGGGCAGTTCGCTTCCCGTTAAGTTTTGATTCCGGCATCATGCGCGGCCGCTTCAATAATCACGATGGTCAGCTATATGTGGTTGGCTTGCGTGTGTGGCAGAGCAATGGCGCAAGGTTTGGTGCTTTCCATCGCGTCCGCTACACCGGCAAACCGGTCCACATGCCCACCTCAATCAAGGTTCAAAAGAACCAACTTGCGGTGACCTTCACCAATCCACTCGACGCAGCCACCGCCGTAGATGATCAAAACTGGGCAATTGACCAATGGAATTACCAGTGGACCGGCGCTTATGGATCCAAAATGTATTCCATCAAAGATCCGACCAAAGTGGTGGGCGACAAAAAACAAGGCGAGTTTGGAGGGGACACCATCCCTATCGAGAGCATTAAGCTTTCCGGTGACAAAAAAACGGTGTTCATTCAAATCGGCGGCCTCAAACCTGTCATGCAGTCCCGCATTCGTTTCAACATTAAGGCGGCCGATGGCACGTTTTTGAAACAGGAACTTTTCCACACCATCAACCGGGTCCCTTCGAAGTAATGAGTGAGCCTTCACCTCTCACTGGCCGGAAAATCCGCCAGGATTTCCTGGATTTTTTCAAAGCCAAACAGCACACCCTCGTGCCTTCCGCGAGCCTGATGCCCGATGCACCTAATCTGCTTTTCACAAATGCAGGTATGAACCAGTTTGTGCCGATTTTTCTCGGCGAACATAATTGCCCGTACACGCCCGGCCGCGCCGCTGACACCCAAAAGTGTATCCGCGCCGGCGGCAAACACAACGACCTTGAAGACGTCGGGATGGATACATATCACCACACGTTTTTTGAGATGCTCGGCAACTGGTCCTTCGGCGATTATTTCAAAAAAGAAGCCACCCAGTGGTCTTGGGAATTACTCACCGAAACGTGGGGGTTTCCTAAAGAGCGGCTGTACGCCACCGTTTACCAACCCGGCGAGGGCGACCCCGGCGAATTTGATCAAGAGGCACACGATTATTGGGCCGAAATTTTTTCCGACGCCGGTCTTGACCCCGCCGTGCACATTGTCAACGGCAACAAAAAAGACAATTTTTGGATGATGGGCGACACCGGTCCGTGTGGCCCGTGCAGTGAACTGCATATTGACCTCACCCCAAAGGGAGACACCAAGGGCAGCCTTGTCAATGCCGACAGTGGTCAATGCATCGAAATCTGGAATCTGGTATTCATTCAATATAACGCCAATGCAGACGGCACATTTCCACCGCTTGCAGCCCGACACGTGGACACCGGCATGGGCTTCGAACGCGTCGCGGCCATCATCCAAACGACGAGTAATTTCACTAATTTCAACAAACCGGTTTCCAATTACGACACGGATGTTTTTAGCCCGATCTTTGCCGAATTGGAAAAGCTCAGTGGCCACCTATACACTGCCACGCTCCCCGTCCCGGGCCAGACGGAGTTGAGCGAACAGGAGAAAATCGATATCGCGTTTCGCGTGATTGGCGACCACATTCGGACGCTCAGCTTCTCCATTGCTGACGGAATTCTCCCCGGCAACAACGACCGTAACTATGTCCTTCGCCGTATCCTTCGTCGTGCAGTTCGTTACGGCCGCACGCTTGGTTTCAATCAACCTTTTTTCTACCAGCTCGTGGATGTGCTCGTTGAGTCTATGGGCGATATTTTCCCGGAACTCCGAAAACGTAGAGAGACCATTCAGCAAGTTATTCGCACCGAAGAAGAATCATTTAACAAAACCCTCGACCGAGGCCTTGAACTGTTCCGCAATGAGGTAATAAGCCTCGATAACACAAAAAAGCTCACTGGTGATTTTGCCTTTAAGCTGTACGATACTTACGGATTTCCGCGGGACCTCACAGAGCTCATGGCGCGCGAAGCCGGGCTCACGGTGGATCCCATTGGATTTGACGCGTTAATGGAGCAACAACGTGATCGCGCGCGGGCGGCTCAAAAAAAGTCAATCATCAGCGTCAGCAACATTTCCCCGGATACGTTCACAAAATTTGTTGGTTTCGATCAACTCACTTCTAGCGCGACGGTTTTGGGGGTCGTCGAGGAAAAAACCCGATCCGCTATCATCTTTGACCGCTCGCCATTTTACGCCGAAATGGGAGGCCAAGTCGGGGACACAGGATCTCTTTCCGTTAACGGAAAAACCTGGGACATCACGGAAACCCAGAAAACTGGCGATGCTTTTTTGCATTTCATAAAAGGAAACGGAGCGCCCGAGACGGGCACCACAGGTCAACTTCAGGTTGATCAGGCCCGCCGTGCCGCCATTCAACGCCATCACACCGCCACCCATCTTTTCCACTGGGCACTCCACGAAATTACCAGCAGCGACGCGTCCCAAAAAGGTTCGTACGTTGGCCCAGATAAGTTAACCTTTGATTTCAACAGCCAAGCCCTCACCCCGCAACAACTGATCGACATTGAGCAACTGGTCAATGAACGCATCATTGAAAACTCAACGGTGAGCTGGACGGAAACCTCCCACGCCGATGTCGCCAATCGAACGGATATCCTTCAATTCTTTGGGGATAAATACGGCGACACAGTTCGAGTGGTGCAAATCGGCGGAGAGGCAAATACGCTTGACGGGTTTTCAATGGAGCTCTGCGGCGGCACACATACAAACGCCACGGGCCAAATTGGCCTCTTTCGAATCACTGGCGAGTCGGCCATCGCTGCCGGCGTTCGCCGCGTTGAAGCTGCGGCCGGGTTTGTCGCTGCCGAACAGGCACGCAACGATGCCGACCGCCTCCTCGCCTTAGCCGAATCTCTCAATTCCCCAATTAAGGACATTGAAAAAAAACTGGGGCAAATATTGGAGCAATCCAAGCAACTCCAGAAACAAATGAAAACCCTCCAGCAAAGCCGCGCGGCCGACATCGCCAAAGGACTACTCGGGCAGGCGACCCGCGCAGGGAATATAAACTGCATCACTGCACATCTCGGTGAGTCCGACGGTAATTTTGCTCAAGCTGTGGCGGATGCGCTCAAGGGCCAATTTGAAGGTGTGGTGGTTTTGGGTGCGACCAGCAACGGCAACGTCGTGCTGGTGGCTACCGTTTCCGATTCGCTTACCGACCAGACTCAAGCGGGCAAATTGATTCAAGCCATCGCCCCCATCGTAGGCGGCAAAGGCGGGGGCAAGCCCACACAAGCACGCGGCGGCGGCAACGATGCCGGCAAACTTGACGAAGCCTTGGCCAAAGTGCTCAATATTTTAGTCCATTAAAATGCCCGGAAGGAAAACTACCGTAAAACAGAATAGGGCGCCCAAATCGCCCTTTGATTCCATCGAATCAGTCATCACCGACATTCGACGCGGCAAAATGGTGATTGTGGTGGATGATGAGGACCGCGAAAACGAGGGCGACCTCATCATGGCCGGCGAACACGCCAACGCCAAGGCCATCAATTTTATGGCCAAATACGGGCGCGGCCTCATTTGTGTGCCCACCTCCGGTGATCGATTGCGTCAGCTCGGTATCGAGCGAATGGTGCCGAGTAATCAGGAAACGTTCAAAACAGATTTTCAAGTCAGCGTCGATGCGGCAACCGGAATCACTACCGGCATTAGTGCCAAAGATCGCGCCCGCACCATTCAGGTCATGTCCGATCCCACTGCCTTGCCTGAGGCGCTTGCCCAACCCGGGCATATTTTCCCGTTGCGTGCTTGCCCCGGCGGCGTCCTCCAGCGAGCCGGCCACACTGAAGCGGCGGTGGATCTTGCCAAACTTGCAGAATGCCGCCCCATCGGAATCATCTGCGAAATCATGAATGACAACGGCACGATGGCCCGGCTGCCACATCTCAAGCGTTTTGCCAAAAAACATGGGCTCAAAATTTGCAGCATTGAAGCCCTCATCAAACATCGCCGCGAGCGGGAAAAGCTCATTGAGAAAATCGAGGTCGTGGAAATGCCCACCGAATTTGGTGACTTCAAATTGCATTTGTATCGCAGCGCATTGGACGACCAACATCATTTGGCGCTCGTCATGGGCGAGGTGGACTCAGTGGAAAATGTAATGGTTCGAGTTCATAGCGAATGCCTCACCGGTGACGTATTTGGCAGTATGCGCTGCGATTGCGGTCCGCAACTAAATCATGCCATGCAACAAATTGCCGATGTCGGCGCAGGCGTCATCGTCTACATGCGGCAGGAAGGGCGGGGTATTGGGCTGGCACCCAAAATGCACGCCTATAAATTACAGGAAAAAGGGTTGGACACCGTGGAGGCCAATCAGCAACTCGGTTACGCGATGGACTTGCGCGAGTATGGTTTGGGCGCCCAGATTTTGGTAGACCTTGGCGTGCGACACATTAGGCTACTCACCAACAATCCCAAAAAAGTCGTGGGCCTCGAAGGATACGGCCTCGACATCACCGAACAACTGCCCATCCGCGTGCCGCCCAACAAACATAACAAAAAATACCTCGCCACCAAGCGCACCAAAATGGGCCACAAAATTTAGCGATGCTCAAACCCACACAACGCAAACCTGCTAAAAGCGCAGCCAAACAATCCACCCGCATCGCCATCGTAGCCTCGGCGTACAATGCAGAATTTGTCGATGGAATGATTGATGGCGCTCTGGAGGTGTTATCTGGCAAAGTGGAGTTGATCCGTGTCCCGGGTGCGTTTGAAATCCCAATCGCGGCAGCAGCCTTGGGGCGACGCAAACGGCTACGGCCGGCGGCAGTCATTTGCCTTGGCGTCATTTTGCGCGGCCAAACAACGCACGCGGAAAATGTGGGGCAAGCAGTAACCCAACAACTCGCAGAGCTGGCGGTGGAGACGGGCATCCCAATGGTTCATGAAGTACTTTTGCTAGAAAATAAGACTCAAGCCAAAGCCCGCTGCCTCGCCCCAAAAACCAATCGCGGAACCGAAGCAGCTTTCACCGCATTAGAAATGGCGCAGTTAATGGCTGAAATTAGCTAAAAAAAGCCTTTTACGGCCAATTCGCAATCTAAACGCTGCCTTGTGAATTGTTTCACAAAGGGCTTGATTGAGGCTTAAGCCGGTGCTAATTTCCCGCGCGAAGGGAGTGAGGTCAGCGTTTCCGGGGGTTCCAACCACTATTCCGGCGCTTTTCCATTTCACTTTCCGCTAATGGCTACCGAAAAACACAACCCTTGGCTGCACCGATTATCTGTGTTCGCCGCAGCGTGCACGCTCCTCCTGATTGGCTTGGGGGCGATTGTCACCAGTAAAGAAGCAGGGATGGCCGTCCCTGATTGGCCACAGACGCTGGGGCACAATATGTTTCTCGTTCCATTCAATCTTTGGGTGGGTGTCTCGGGTATTTTCGAAGAACACGCACATCGGCTCTTTGCTTCGTTCGTCGGATTACTCACCACTATTTTGGCGGTTTGGTTGTGGTTGCGCGATGACCGTAAATGGGTCCGTCGTCTTGGTGTATTTGCATTTTTTCTCGTAGTGGGGCAGGGCGTCATGGGCGGTTTGCGGGTCACTGAAATGAATCAAAATTTTGGGATTGTTCACGGCATAACGGCTCAAATTTTCTTGCTGATGATGCTTTGCCTCGCATTGGCAACAAGTCGTTGGTGGATGCGAACTCCTTCTGCTGGAAACGATGAGCAACGAGCACCTCGCGTAGTGCGAATGCATTTCATTATGGCGTCAGTTTTGATTTTCCTCCAGTTAGCCTTGGGCGCCACAATGCGACATCAACACGCAGGGTTATCAGCTTGGGATTTCCCAAAAGCACACGGACAATGGTGGCCCGCCACGGATACGGAATCGATTGCCCGCTATAACGCCGAACGCACCACGCTGAACAATCAATTGCACCACGAAGGTCAGCAGGTTTTCCTGATGACGGGCCGCGATATTCTTCCATTTCATCTGACCCTGCAAATGGTGCATCGCGTGCTGGCGGTGTTAATCATAGCATTGGTCATCGGCACACTTATGGTGGCGCGAAAACGATTGGGCGCAGCACATTCGCTGAGTCGGCTCAGCCTCGTATGGTTTGGATTAATTGCAGTCCAAGTAGCGCTCGGGATTTTAACGGTGATCAAATATAAACCGGCCGATATCGCAACGTTGCACGTGGTGTGTGGCGCGCTCGCTTTAGGCGTGGGAGCAATGGGCACATTCATTTCACAGCGCAAACACCTCCCCTCACTCATTAAGGAAGCCGCGCCTGAAAATAGTGCCGATGAAGCGAACATAGAGGCAGTCGTTTGATGAAAGGGAACGAATCCATTGCTCAATCAGGGTCGGGCGTCTTGCGCGCGCAGTGGGCGGTGTGGTCCGAGTTGGTCAAACTGCGCCTCACCACGATGGTGCTAATCACTGCGGCGATGGGATTTCACCTCGCCTCGCCCGCAGCCGCGCCGATGAATTGGGCCTTATTATTTCATGCATTGCTGGGCACGGGTTTGGTGGCGTGTGGGGCGGCGGTTTTGAATCAATATCTTGAAAAAGAATTTGATGCCAAAATGCCCCGCACAGCAGAACGCCCGATTCCCTCCGGTCGCATTCGGCCGGAGACAGCGTTGCTCGCAGGCGGCGCGATGGGCGCAGGCGGATTGGTTTATCTAGCCATTCTCGTCAATCCCCTCACCAGCGTGATTGGGGCGGTGACACTCGTTTCCTACATCGCGGTGTACACGCCGCTCAAGCGCGTGACCTCACTCAACACCCTCATCGGCGCTGTGCCCGGCGCATTGCCGCCGCTCATGGGGTGGACTGCCGCGCGAACGAACGCCACAGGAATTGCTCCCGAAGCATGGTCGTTGGTGGCGATTTTGTTCTTTTGGCAACTCCCACATTTTCTGGCTATCGCCTGGATGTACCGTGAAGACTACGAGGGGGCGGGATTTCGTATGATTTCAGAGGGATCACAGGGCCGCGAACACACAGGCCGGTTTGCGGTGATCAGCTGCTTGGCGTTGTTACCCGCAGCCTTGTCGCCGTTTTTCCTAACCATTTCAGGCTCAATGTATCTTGGAGGGGCATTGGCAATGAGCCTCGGTTTCGCATGGCTGAGTTTGCAATTTTCACGCGAAATGACTTTGGAATCCGCCAAGCGTTTGTTTTACTATTCGCTCCTTTACCTGCCGCTGTTGCTGGGGTTGATGGTTTGTGATCGCGCGACCTGAATGAATTTTAGATTTTAATAATGGAAACAACGACCCAACCCGAGACGGAACAGGACGAGCATGGTGATGATCACGGTCACGGCCACGCCGAGCAGAGCTTTCTCACCAAATACATTTTCTCGACTGATCACAAAGTGATCGGCATCCAGTACGGCGTCGGGTCGCTAGTGTTTTTATTAATGGGCTTTATTCTCATTATGGGGATGCGCTGGCAGATGGCAAAACCGGATACACCGGTGCCGGTGCTCGGGCCAATTCTTGAGAAAGTTTACGCCCACGAAATCGCATTGGATGGCGAGGGCAAGACGGTTCCAATTTTCAAGGACGGCAAAATCACCGCAAGCGGGTACAATCAATTCGGCGCGATGCACGGGACGATCATGGTGTTTCTTGCAATTGTGCCGCTTGGCTTTGCGGCGTTTGGCAACTACGTGGTGCCCCTGCAAATCGGTGCACCGGACATGTGTTTCCCGCGGATGAACATGGCCAGTTTCTGGGCATTCTTCGCTGGCTGTACCGTGATGACTGTTAGTTTCTTTATTCCGGGCGGAGCTGCGCAGGCAGGGTGGACTTCGTATTCGCCGTTAGCCTCGGTGATCCCCACTGATGGCCAAAGTTATTGGCTCGTGGGAATGGTGCTTCTGATCACCTCTTCACTGCTGGGTGCGGTGAATTTTATCGCCACCATCATTCAATTACGCGCACCGGGGATGACTTGGTTTCGTCTGCCATTTTTTGTGTGGGCGCAGTTTGTAACCGCGTTCCTACTATTGCTCGCGTTCCCGCCACTCGAAGCCGCGGGCATTATGCAGCTAATGGATCGCGTTTGTGACACGAGCTTCTTCCTGCCCTCCGGCGTGTTCGCGGCCGGCACAGAGCCCATGAGTGTCAGCGGCGGCGGCAGCCCCTTGCTGTGGCAGCATTTGTTTTGGTTTCTCGGCCACCCCGAAGTGTACGTGCTCCTTCTGCCGGCCATCGGCATGGTAACGGAAATCGTCTCCAATAACACGCGCCGTCCTATTTGGGGCTACAAACTAATGGTCGGCGGCGTGCTGGTATTGGGCTTTTTGTCCTTCATTGTTTGGGCGCACCACATGTACCTCACGGGCATGAGTAGCAAAATCGCCACATTTTTCCAGACAACCACAATGATTATTTCGATACCGTCGGTGATTCTATTGACGTGTCTGTTTATGAGTTTGTGGCGAGGGGCAATACGATTTAACACGCCCTCAATGTTCGCTTTAGCTTTTCTGCCAATGTTTGGCATTGGGGGTCTCACCGGTTTGCCCCTGGGCTTTAACTTCACCGATTTGCACTTACACGATTCCTATTACGTGATTGCACACTTCCATTATGTGGTGGCCCCGGGGACAATTTTCGCACTGTTCGCCGGCCTTTATTACTGGTTCCCGAAAATGACCGGGCGGCGCATGAGCGAGTACTGGGGTAAAGTCCATTTCTGGGGTTCGCTGATTTTTATGAACATCATTTTTATGCCGATGTTCATCCAGGGCTTTGCCGGAATGAGCCGCCGCATGAGTGATGGCGGCGCAACCTATTCCATGATCAACAACCCGGACATCACCTCCGGCGCGCTCACTGATTCGGTTATGAACATGAACTCACTCATCACTATGGGCGCCTTTGGCATGGGGCTCGTGCAGGTTGTGTTTATCGTGAACTTCTTCTGGAGTATTCGTAATGGTGAGAAAGTTAACAGCGACAACCCGTGGAGAGCCACCACGCTGGAATGGCAAACCCCCACGCCCCCACCACACGGCAATTTCCTAACCGAACCGAAAGTCTATCACGGCCCCTATGAATACAGTAATCCGGACGTGGACAATGGTGAAGATTTCCTCACTCAAAATGACCCGCATCAATCCGCAAGCGAAGATACCAGAGAGGCTCAAGCCTAACCCAATTTACTGACCCAATGGAAATCCCATATTACGACAAAGAACGACCCGACACCGGCCTGTACAATGGCAAGGCGGGGATTTGGCTTTTTCTCGCTTCGGAAGTAATGCTCTTCGGCGCGCTGTTTTCTGCTTACGTGCTACTGCGCGTTGGCGCCGAGCCCGGCACCTGGAGCATGGGGTTGATGAATCAATGGGTCGGCGCATTCAACACGCTCATCCTCATCGCCTCCTCCGCAACCATTGTGATGGCGTGGGTTTGCCTGAAACTCAACGACTGGAAAGGGTTTCGCAAATGGAAATGGGCCACCGTCGTTTTTGCCTTCATTTTTCTCGCAGTCAAATGGAGCTACGAATGGCCCGCTAAATTCACCCACTATGATGTGACCTTTGCCACCAACGAATCGGCCAAGAAAGTTTTTTCCGACGTCCTCGGAGAATCCTTTGAGGAACAGCAACAAGGCATTTGGGAAGATCGTTATGACCCCACTAAAGAAAATGCGGACTTAGTGGAATTGAAAGACCGGCCGCTCGATGGGCACATCGTGGCCTATATCGACTCCAATAATATTGAGCATTCAATTGACGAGGCGTGGGGGATCCCTTTTTGGAGCCACGCCTTCGCGTGGCGACATGACCGGAAAAATATTGAAAAAGAAAAAGACAAAAGCATCCGATATGACCAAGACGGCCGGCCGGTTTACAAGCAAGGCCATTATCGGGACACTTTTCGTGACAAGGACATCCAAGCAATTATCCTCGTTCCGGCTCACGGAACATGGGACCGCAAACCTTCAGAAGACAAACACGCGAGCCGCGCCACAGTTAAATATGCTGAAGCAACACACGATGGCAATCATGCGCACAGCGACACGCATGGACACCACCGCATCACCATCGCCCGAGAAGATATCAGCCGGCTTTCAAGCTATGAACCCGCGCACAGTACATTTTTTGCTACTTACTACACCCTCACCGGACTGCACGCGCTACACGTGTTAGGCGGCATTCTCGTAATGCTGTATCATCTTCTCCCCGTGAGTCGACGCGTTTACGAAAAAAACCCTGTGCAATTCACAAACCGTATTGAGATCACTGGCCTGTTCTGGCATTTCGTCGACCTGGTCTGGATCTTCCTGTTCCCCATACTCTATTTATTTTAACCAGCTTATGTCAGACGACCATTCACCCGAGTATTATAAAAAGAAATTCATCCCACTCATTTACTTGGTGGGCGGCATCCTCATTGCCGGTACGATCGTCACCTTTGCCGCAGATTTGATGGGAGTGTTCAAGAATTTCACTCACGCCATGATTTTTGCCCTCACCGTGGCCATTGTGAAAGCCAGCGCGGTCATTTATATTTTCATGCATCTGAAATGGGACATCAACCTGAAAACCATCTCACTAACACTAGCTTGCACGATGATATTCCTCATCGGCATGATGGTCCTTACCGTGGGCAGTGAGATTGACGCAAACAAACCCGGCCATGCTGAAAACACGTGGAATCACGTCAACACACCAGAACCGACGGCGATACCCAAAGATACCCAATAATCAATAATGTCACTTAAAGCATTCCATTTAATTTTTGTAATCGCATCTATCTTTCTCGGTCTGGGTGTAGGTGGTTGGGGAGTACACGAATACCAGTCTTCCGGAGAAATGGCACCATTGGTTATCGGTCTCGCTTTTTTTGCCATGGGAATCGGGTTATTCTTTTATGGTCGGCAAATGCTTAAAAAAACCAAGGACATTGGGTATTTGACGTTGGCAGGAATATTCTTTCTCGAACAAAACGCTAATGCCTGTGCTGCATGTTTTGGCGAATCAGATGCCCCGATGGCTGAAGGCATGAATGCCGGCATTTTCACCCTTCTGATTGTGGTGGGTGGTACGCTGACTGGCATCGCCGGTTTTTTTATTTTCATCATTCGCCGCAGCATGCAGTTAGCCAATTCAAATCTCGAAGAAGATTCCTCAACCATTTAATTTTTCATGAATAAAAAGTATATTGGACTGATTGGCGGCGCCGTTGCGGGTGTGGTCTTGGCTGTGCTGTTGGTCAACTCCGCAAAAACTGAAGGCACCAACTCCTTTACGAAACTTGATGACACGGTGGCCTACACCATGACGGAATTGTTCAAGTCACCACCGCCCATCACCGAGCACGGATGGAATGTCGACCGAATGATCGTGTTTGTGCATATTCTGATGGGGGTTCTCTTTGTGGGCTGGACAATTTATTTTCTCGTTTGCCTGTTTAAATTTCGCGAATCCAATCATCCAAAGGCAGATTATCACGGAGCAAAGTCCAAACTTTGGACTACATTAGCCGAATATGGCGTGATTGCTGCCGAGGTGGTGTTAATCTTTTGTTTCGCCATACCTCTTTGGGGAGAAGTGATGAATGACGCCAAACTGGCCGAGATTAAAGCGGACGCCAAGGATGGCACCGGTCTTGAAATTCATATTTTGGCAAAACAATTCGACTGGAGCGCCCGCTATGCAGGAAAAGATAAAATTTTTGCCCAGCAGGACATTCGCTTTGCTGACAAATCCAACAATCCGTTTGGCTTAGACCCCAACGACACATCCATTGATGACGTCCTGGTACTGGCAGCCAAAGATCGTAAAGGGGCCATTGTTGTCCCAGCGGACACTGCAGTGGCGCTGAAGATCACATCGATGGACGTGATCCATTCATTTAAGGTGCTGCCGTTACGCGTCTGCAAAGACGCCATTCCCGGCCTTCAATTGCCGATTCATTTCGAAGCCAAAACAGATTATCTAGACTCAAAACAAACTAACAAAGACGGCGAGCACATCTTCCTAATCACCTGTGCCCAACTCTGCGGCGACGGTCACGGATCTATGAATGGTTACCTCAAAATTGTAAGTAAAAAAGATTTCAAAACGTGGCTCGAGGCAAAGAGTACGGACGCTAAAAATTCCCGCAAGAAGAACCTTGCGGCGGCGAAATAACCCGCTACGACAGGTCAGCAATGACCAATCGCGAAACCAGACAAATTATCAAGTGGAGCCTGTTTGGTTTTCTCGCTGCGGTGATGGCAGCTACGCTGATCATTGGAAAGCGTAACCGACAGGAACACCCCAGCCCATCGGAACAACCCGTGCTGCCAGAAATCAGCACAATCCAACCCTTCACACTTACCAACCAATTCGGGGCAGAAATTATTCTCGATGATTTAAAAGGCCAACCGTGGCTGGCGGATATTATATTCACCCGTTGCCCAACCGTATGTCCTCGCATGACCCGAACACTTGCCGAGCTCCAAAAACAACTGCCGGAAAAAATTCGATACGTTTCCCTAACCACCGACCCTGAACATGACACACCCAAGGTATTAAATGCTTTCGCTGAAGTTCACGGCAGTAATGATGGCAAATGGCATTTTCTAACCGGCCGGAAAGCTGACCTCATGCGGCTTGCTGTGGATGATCTCAAACTCATTTCCGTGCCCAAAGAGGCCAGTAAGCGTGACAATCCAAACGATTTATTTGTGCACAGCAGCCTCTATATTCTGGTGGACGCGAATGGGCGTGTTCGGAAATCATTTGAGCACAACTCCACTAATTTACTGCAACAAATTCAAACAGCACTCAAACAATTGGAAAACAAAAATGACCGTTGATCAAATGCCCCTAATCAACGCCTCCCTTAACAGCTTGGCTTCTCTGTTTCTATTGATGGGGTTCATTTTTATCAAAAAAGGAAACCGTGCTGCTCACAAACGTTGCATGATCGCGGCTTTTACCACCTCGGCGGTTTTTCTTGCGTGCTATCTTTGGTACCACTACGCCTCGCACGCGCACACCGTATTGAAGCACCCATCTGACTGGGTTAATTATCTGTATTATTTTATCCTGATTACACACATCATTCTTGCCGTGGTAATCTTGCCGCTGGTATTCATCACCATTAACCATGCCCTGCGCGATCGCTTTGATAAGCATCGCCACATTGCGCGTTGGACGTGGCCGATTTGGATGTATGTTTCGCTTACAGGCGTGGTGGTGTATTTGTTTCTTTATGTTTTTTTTGCTGAACACACGGAAAAGAAATTGAAAATTGGAGGCACCGTAAAGCCGCCCGTGGAAGAACCCCAAAAAGGCCAATGAAGGCCATCATCCACCCAAGCCAATCGTCCGCGCAAGTAGACAGCCAGCGCGCAGAATGCTTGCGGCAACGCATCGTCGCCGCAAAATTTCTTTACGAAACACCACGCCAAGCCGATCTGTGGTTAAAATTGCATGCGCAATGTGCGCCTTCCAGCGATATTGCGGCCCCTTACCAAGCCGTGGCGGTGGCGCTGGCGGAACAGTGGGCGCATGTAAGCGGCACTCTTATTGCGCTCGGCTGTGGTGGTGGCGAAAAGGATCGAATCATTTTGAATGCGCTCCCGTCCGGCACGCATTTTGTGCCCACGGATGTAAGCGAGCCGTTGGCGCTCAAAGCCGCAGAGGCAGTTCCCGATTCCAAGCCGTTAATATTTGACCTCGCCGCCGCAGAAAACTTATCAGGTTTTATTGATCAACACGCTGGCCCTAATCGCATTTTCACTTTTTTCGGCATCATTCCGAATTTTCCACCAAGTGAAATTTTGCCGCAATTGCGAGCAATTTTAAAATCCGAAGACCGGCTTTTACTTAGCGCCAATCTCGCCCCTAATGGCATGGCAGCCATTCTGTCGCAATACGACAACGCACCCACGCGCGATTGGCTTGCCGAATTTCCCCGCACGCATGGAGCGGGTGAGGGTACGGTGATAATTAACATTGAACAGGACGGCTCGCTCGAGCATATCGCAGCTCGTTTTACTTTCGAGGAGGCTTGCTTGATGAAAACGAATGGCGAGCAGTTTAGTTTTCAGCCAGGCGATGATCTGCGACTGTTTGTTTCGTACCGCTACACGCAACAGTCATTGAGCAAAATCTTGTCTCTATACGGCATCATCATTGAGCGCTCTTTTTTGTCCGCCAATCGGGAAGAGGGCGTTTTCCTGTGCGCGCTTCAATAAATATTGAGCGTCTCAAGCACTGCACGCGTTCGTGGCACCTCGTGCGTGCGAAACAATGACGTTTTTCCAAGCGCAGCCAACAGCGCGAAGAACGGCTCAGCACAGCGCACTTCATCTTTGAAAATCTCCGCTGCGTGGGGCAGGGCGTGGCACACTGGCCAGCCGAGTTGACGCATTCGAAAGGTATTTAAAAACACCTCCATTTGGCGGCGCACGCGCACTGTACTGTCATCGAGGTTTTGATAATAAAACCCAAGACCGGGATCAATGATGATTTTTCGGACCCCCGCTAATTGTGCTCGATCAATTTCACCCGCAAAAAATTCAACCATTCGAGGGATCGCATCTACTTCCAAATCCACATCATTCACCTCGCGAACATTCTGACCCTGCACGAAACAGATGATCACGGCCGCCTCGTGCTTCGCACACAGTTGGTAGATTTCATTTGCCTCACCCGGGCCGGTAAGATTAACCACTCCCGCCCCTGCTTTGAGGCAAGCCTCAGCGACGGGGGGCTCGTATGTTTCCGCACTCACCAAAACGCCTGACTGGACCAGCCCGCTGATAACGGGAACCAAACGGGCTATTTGTTCGCTTGCGGGCACGCGCTCGGCATTCAGCACAGAAGATTCCCCACCCACATCGACCATCGCAGCGCCTTGGGCCGTCAATTGTTCGCCGCGTTTGACGGCGTCATTCGTGGAAAGACAAACGCTTTCCTGGTACCAGGAATCGGGCGAAAGGTTGACCACGCCCATCAAATACGGCGTGGTGTTAAAATTAAACGGCTTGCCTCCAATCGAGAACTCCCGCACTTCAGTTTTTAAATCTGCATGGTGCGTGCGCGTCAATTCAGCCAAGTATTCAAGAGAAAGCACACGCGCAAAACAACATGCCCGGCGTTTGTTGGCAATGAAAATGGCACTCCCGGCTGGACTCGAACCAGCGACCAGCGGTTTAGAAAACCGCTGCTCTATCCAACTGAGCTACGGGAGCCCGCTCCAATTTATGGTTCAATTCGTAATGCGGCAAGCCAATCCGGTTGCCCTCAATGACATCGTGTGATACCAACGCGTGTGGATTGGTTGCGCTTAATGCTGATGATCGGGCTTCCGTTTCTGACGGGGTGCAGCACTATTTCGTATTACGTCCAAGCTGTGCGCGGGCAGGGAGAAATGGTTTTCAAACGCCAACGCATTGAGGCGGTGATAGCGGATCCTGACCAATCGGAGTCCCTTAAATCCCGCTTGCGGCTGGTGACTGCTCTACGCCAGTTCGCTGATGAAGAATTAAATTTATCGGCGGGCAGCAGTTACACGCACTACGTTGCGCTCGACCGCTCAATGGCGTTGTGGGTGGTGAATGCCGCACCGGAATTTTCTCTGGAACTCAAATCGTGGTGGTATCCATTTGTGGGGCGATTCGAAGGAAGAGGGTTTTTTAACAAACAGCAAGCAGAGGGCTTGGCAGGCAAATTGCGGAAGCAAGGCTATGATGTCGCAGTGTCCGGCGCGCCCGCGTATTCTACTTTGGGCTGGTTTGCGGATCCCGTGCTAAGCACGTTTGTGAATTTTAATGATGCGGATTTGGCGGAACTCATTTTCCACGAACTCACTCACCAACGACTTTACATTTCCGGTGACACCACATTCAACGAAAGCTTCGCCACCGCCACAGCTCAAGCGGCAACCCTGAAATGGTTAGCCGCTCGCGGAAATGAAGAGGCGGTCAATTTATATACTGCTTCGATCAGGCGCCTGGATCGCACCACTCATAAACTACGCAACACACGCAGCGAATTAGACGTCCTGTTTTCGAAACCGAACAGAAATATTGCCACCCGGCGGAAGTTCAAGGCGGAGATTTATCAGTCCCTGCGGGCCGAACTACAACTTTTAAAGAGTGAGATCGACTTTTCCGGCGTCAAAACCCGCCGAACGGCTCCGATGAATAACGCCACATTGGGCTCAATCGCGGTATACCACAAATTTGTGCCCGCATTCCGTCAATTATTCCAAAACTGCGACCAAAAATTCCCTGACTATTTCGAAGCCGTGGAGCGGTTAGGGAAACTCCCGCGCGTTGAGCGCCAGCGTGCGCTTGATGCTCTGTGCATTCCCACTCCTTGAGTTTGCGATTAGCGGACGGTACACTTTACGCATGCAACGATTTCTTGCCTTACTGCTCGGGATCCCTTTGGGGGCTCTTGCCGCCAGTGCGCCGCCGGCGGGTGTTCCTATTTCCCAAAAAGACCGAGCTGAACTCAGCGCCGCCGCCAATGCGCTTAAATCGGGCATTGACGATTATAAGGGCGGGCAACACCAACTGCTGCCGGATGTCATCATTTTCTATAATGCCGTCCGATATGCATTGGATGACCAGATGTTTTATCAGACAAAGGATGTGGATTCAGCGCGCAAATTACTCGCTCTCGGCAATGAACGCCTTGCGCAGTTGAAATTAGGCAAGCATCCTTGGACCACTACCATAGGGCTCGTGCCGCGCGGATATCGCTCGCGATTGGATGATTCGGTGATTCCGTACGGCTTGGAAGTGCCCGCCAATTATCATCCGAAAGCACACCAAAAATGGCGTTTAGATATTTGGCTTCATGGCCGCAATAATACGCTGAGTGAAGTGCGTTTTCTCACGGACCGGCTTTACCGCAAAAGTACGTTTGCGCCGAAAGACACGATTGTGCTGCATCCGTACGGTCGATTTTGCAATGCCTATAAATTTGCCGGGGAAGTGGATGTGATGGAGGCGTTGCGGCATGTGCAACTTCACTATGGGATCGACCGTCAACGCATTAGCGTGCGCGGTTTTTCAATGGGCGGCGCCGGCGCGTGGCACATCGGCGCGCACCACGCCGGTCATTGGGCCGCCATTGCACCGGGTGCGGGGTTCGTCGAAACGGCAGTGTATCAAAATATTTTCGCAAAGAAACCAGCGCCGACTTGGTGGGAACAGAAATTGTGGAATCTGTACGATGTGCCCCCTATCGCGGCAAATTTTGCAAACACGACGACTGTGGCTTACAGCGGGGAAATTGATAAACAAAAACAAGCCGCCGACTTGATGGCTTCGGCGTTCAAGCGCGAAGGAATGGAATTGACCCACCTCATCGGCCCCAAGGTGGGCCACAAATATGAACCAAAAACCAAGCTGGAAGTTGCTCGCCGAGTGGATGCTGCCGCGAACAAGGGCGCAATTTCGCATGCACGCAAAGTCCGCCTAACCACATTCACGCTCCGGCAAAACCGGATGAAATGGCTTTCAGTTTGGGGGTTGGAGCAACACTGGAAAGAAGCGCGCGTGGAGGCGGAGTATGTGGATGATTGGCAGTATCGCGTTAAAACACAAAATGTAACCGCGTTGAAGCTTGGACAATTGGAAGTTCCGAACCAGGGCACAACTAATTATGTGATAAAAATTGATGGCCAAACACTGAAAACAAAACCGAAACGCAATGCGCCGATTCTGTTGCGCAAGTTTGAAAACCGTTGGGAGGTCGTGCTCAGTCTGCAGCAGAATTCACTTGTGAAATTGCCCGGCTTACAGGGACCAATTGATGATGCGTTTC
This sequence comes from Limisphaerales bacterium, assembly GCA_014382585.1. Taxonomy (NCBI): domain Bacteria; kingdom Pseudomonadati; phylum Verrucomicrobiota; class Verrucomicrobiia; order Limisphaerales; species Limisphaerales bacterium. The sequence continues at coordinate 64,729 of JACNJL010000041.1, forward strand.
TGGATCGATTTTTGATCGTGAAGCCGAGCGGCAAACCGATGAATGCCGTGCTTGGCAAATGGGTGGATCGTGAAATGAACGAAGCCATTACGCAGTGGCATCGACAATTCCGGGGCAACGCGCGCGTGATTTCTGACACCCATCTCACGCAAAAAGATTTTTCGCAAAACCTGATTCTATGGGGCGACCCAAAAAGCAATTCGATGATCGCCAAAATTGCCGGCCACTTGCCAATCGTTTGGACTCAAAAAGGAATCCAACTCAAAGATAAATCATGGCCCGCCGATAAATTTGTGCCGGTCTTGATTTACCCAAACCCGTTTAACCTCCGGCATTACATAGTGATCAACAGCGGTTTTACGTTTTCAGAATACGGGCACTTGAGCAATTCCATGCAAAATGCGAAGCTCCCCGATTACGCCGTGTTGGACATGCGCGTGCCGATTGCCAAACGCATCCCAAAAGGTATCGCGCATGCAGGGTTTTTTGGCGAACGCTGGGAGCTGACCCGTTCAGAAGGAAAAGATTAACCACAGAAATATAGAAATGAAAAATTGGATTTTTTTATTCCTCGTTTCGCCTTTTGTCTGGGGCGCGCCAAAGCAGCTCCCGCCTGTCTTCGATCCGCCTGATCAACTTTTCCGGATGGCGCCAATGCCACAGAGCAGTCGGAGTGTAGTCGTGCCTTTATCCAAAACACTGCATTTGGCATTTGATACTCAGCTGTGCCGCATCCACAGCGTTTGGCAGGGTGGAGGATTGAAGTTATTTGGGCCCGCTTATCACGGCGGAAAACGCCCGTTTATCTGCCAGCCGAATGGGCAGAGTCTTTGGGGTAACCCGCCGATTGCTCCCTGGCGATTTTCGGAGAATGGGGAACTCACGGGACAATACAAATCCTGTAAAACTAAATTTATTGGCATCAACACAGACGCAGGAAAGGTGACGTTTGTTTATGAATTGCTGATTCCCAAAACCCCGCCGGTGGAAATCCGGGAATCTGTCTTTGCCATTAAAGACAGCGTAGTGCGTCAGATTGAAGTTGGGCCTTGCCCGCATGCTTTGATGTATCTGGCCCACGTTGAAAAAGGGAAGGTGCCACAGAGCTGGGATGAAAATCGCGCCCGCCTTGAGCGGCTCAACAACAAAACGATTGCGACCAATTTTCTGCAACCGGTTGGTACGATCGGCGTGCTGAGCTTTTCCCAGCATCAGGGAAATATTACTGTGGAAACTTTCACAGAGGAAGGAACCTTGAAGGGCAACCTTTTTCATCTTGTAGAAGGCAGCATCGTTGAAATGCAACTTAAGTTCCCCAAGAGCAAGAATCCCTTCACATTTTATTTTTCATCCACGATAGAGCAGGAGAAACGATTCAATCTTGTTCATGAATTGAAAAACCCGGCAATCAAACAACTCGTCCCAGCACAAAAACCACTCATCCTCAAAGCGAACCCCCGCGCGCGGAGAAGTTTTGCCCTGAGCCCCTATTATAAAACAGAGGCGTTTACGTTACCGGAAAAAATGAATTTAATGGTGACGGGCATGGATTGGTTGTCGGAAGATCAGCTGGCTATTTGTACATACGCCGGTGAAGTTTGGGTGGTGGAAGGCGCCACGGGGCCGATTGAAAAAATGAAGTTCCGCCGATTTGCCCGTGGCATGAATGAGCCGATGGGGGTGCTGGTGAAAGACGGGAGCATCCACCTTAGCAACAAGGCTGAGCTGACGCGCTTAAGCGATACTAACAATGACGGCATCGCCAATTTTTTTGAATGCCTCAACCGTGATTGGGATTATACCGGCAGCTACAACGCATTTTCATATGGACCGATACTCGACCGAAAAGACAACTTCGTCGTCGCCAACGCCGGTCACGCGGGGCGCTGGAGCGCGCGGCATATGGGCTGGGCGTTGCGAATGGCACCAGGCTCCGCCAAGGCGATTCCATTTGCCAGTGGATTTCGGGAACCAAATGGCATCGGCACTTTCGGAGCGGATAAAGATATTTTTGTGACCGATAATCAAGGCGCGTGGATCGGGGCGTGCCGGTTGAACCATTTACAGGACGGCGGCTTTTTCGGGCATCCCGCTTCGATTCCAGCCCGGAAAGAAATGTATGCGGGACGAAAAACTCAAACGTGGCCAGCAATTTGGTTCCCCTATAAATTAGCCCGCTCCACCAGCGGATTCTGTGAAATCACCGATGATCGATTTGGCCCCTTCAAAGGGCAAATGTTAGTGGGTGATTTTCAAAACGCAATTGTCACGCGCGTGCAGCTTGAAAAAGTTAACGGCGAATGGCAGGGCGCGGTGTGGCCGTTTTTGAAGGGGTTTCAATCTGGCGTGAATCGGCTTGTGATGGGATCCGATGGCCATCTTTATGTGGGTGGCTGCAAGACCGTGGCGTGGGCGGCGAATGCTCCTTTTTCGCAGGGACTTGAGCGGGTAAAGTTTAACGGCAAGATTCCGTTTGAAATTAAAACAGTCCGCACCATGCCGGATGGGTTTGAGTTAAGTTTCACAAAATCGGTTGACCCCAAAGCCGCTGGCAATGCGGCAGGGTACGATGTGTGGCAATACAAGTACGAATACCACAAAAAATATGGCTCACCGGAATTCGATCACGACGGTAAAAAAGACAGCTTCACGGTTATCGATGTCACCAGCGCAACAGTATCTAAAGATGGCTTGAAGGTGCGGCTCCGCCTCAAAGGTTGGAAAGCGGGTTACGTCACCGCGGTGCGCGGCTTAGATGCCAGCAGCACCACCGGCGAAAAACTGTGGCATGATACGTTTTATTACACGCTAAACCGAATCCCCAAAAACTGACGTATCGCCGACTCCAGTCGGCCAACGTATGAATCCTCACCTTGTTTCCTGTGTCTAATTCCTTTAGGCTCATCGCGATGATTTTTTGGCGGTTAATTTTCTGCAGTTTGGCGCTCGGCACGATTGCCCTAGAAGGTGGGGAAGGGGAGCATTGGGCATTTCTCAAACCACAACGTCACGCGCTGCCAAAAGTGGAGCAAGCAAACTGGCCACGTAATGCGATCGACCATTTCATTCTTGCTGAACTCGAAAAAGCAAAACTTCGGCCTTCAGTTCAGGCAACCAAAGCCACACTGCTGCGACGGATCCATTTGGATCTAATCGGACTGCCTCCTACGCCGGACGAGATTGAATCGTTCCTCGCAGACAAACGCCCGGATGCCTACGGACGCGTTGTCGATCGGTTACTCGCGTCGCCACATTACGGAGAACGATGGGGGCGCTTCTGGCTCGATGCCGCGCGGTATGCGGACAGTGATGGCTACAGCCACGACGCACCGCGCGTGATGTGGCGTTATCGCGATTGGGTAATTGAAGCATTCAACGCCGACCAACCTTTTGACCAATTTGTCATCGAGCAACTTGCCGGCGATATGCTGCCCGGCGCCACGCAAGCTCAACGCATTGCAACTGGTTTCCATCGTAACACACAAATCAACACCGAGGGCGGCGTGGACAAGGAGCAATTTCGCATCGACTCCATCATCGACCGTATCGCGACCACGGGCGAGGTAATGTTCGGCCTCACCTTCGGCTGCGCACAATGCCACGATCATAAATTCGACCCGTTGAAACAAGTTGAATTTTATCGGATGTTCGCCTTTTTCAACCAAGCCGATGAACCGCGCATAGAAACCCCCACCGCCGCCGAGGCCGCCGCACGCGCAGCGCACGACCTCAAACTAAAAACCCTGCAGGCAAAAATAAATGGCGCTGAAAAAAACAGCGATGCACAGAAAAAGCTGGTGAAAGAATTGGCCGCATTGACAAAGAAACGGCCCAAATCAACAACTGCATTAGTAATGCGCCAACGCAATTCGCCGCGCAAAACATTCCGACTGGTGAAAGGAGATTTTACGCGGCCATCCGAAGAAGTGAAACCAGGCGTCCCGGCCGTGCTGCATCCGTTCCCTGATCAGGAAAAAGCCGACCGGCTGCAATTTGCACGTTGGGTGGCCAGCCGCGAAAACCCACTGCTCGCGCGCGTAACCGTGAATCGGATGTGGCAGCACCACTTTGGCGTGGGCTTGGTGCAAACAGAAAATGACTTCGGAACGCAAGGCACACGGCCCTCGAACTATGCATTGCTCGATTGGCTTGCCACGGAATTTGTGCGATTGAAATGGAGTCGCAAAGCGATGCATCGACTGATGGTCACATCGGCCACGTACCGCCAATCTTCAACACAACGCGCGGATTTGCGGCAACTCGATCCATACAATCGACTGCTTGGCCGACAGGTGCGGATGCGGTTGGAAGGCGAGATTATTCGCGACAACGCGCTTGCCATCAGCGGATTGCTCAGTCGCAAGCGGGGCGGCCCCGGCGTGTTTCCACCGCAACCGGACGGATGCATGAACTTGGGGCAACACTCACGAAGCTGGAAAGCCAGTGTTGGCGAAGAACGTTTTCGACGCGCAATCTACACGTTTCGCTGGCGCGCGACACCGCATCCAGCGTTAAAAATTTTTGACACGCCCGACGCCTTCGCCGCTTGTACGCGGCGTCTCCGTTCCAACACCCCGTTGCAGGCGCTTACGTTGCTGAATGATCCGGCGTACTTTGAAATCAATATCGGTTTTGCGCGACGGATCCTTAATCACGAAGGGAAGGGGAGCGATCTCGAAAAACTACGATTCGCCTTTCATCTGTGCCTCGCCCGAAACCCCGATGCAGATGAAACCAAAATCCTATCCAGTTTATTGAAACAAGAAATGACTGCATTCACCAAAGACCCGACCCAAGCGGAGACTTTGCTAAAGGGACGCGAAACCGGCGGGCTCCCCGTGATTGAATTGGCCGCATGGACAATTGTTGCGCGGGTGCTGATGAATATTGACGAAACGATCACACGAGAATGACGCCCAATACCCATAACCTGCAAGCCGCCACCCGCCGACATTTCTTCAGCCGATGCGGAATGGGGCTCGGCTCCATTGCATTGGCGTCCTTAATGGGCGAGCAGGCATCAGCAAAACAAACGAACCCGTTTGCGCCAAAACAGCCGCATTTTCTGCCCAAGGCGAAGAACGTAATCTTTCTCTTCATGGCCGGCGGGCCGTCACATTTGGATTTGTTTGACTGGAAACCGGAACTCAAAAAACGACACGGACAGCCCATCCCCGAGTCGTTTACCAAAGGCAAACGGTTTGCGTTTATGAACAGTTCGTTCAAAGACGCAAACAAATTGCAGGGCACCATTCGTGATTTCAAACAACACGGTCAATGCGGAATGTGGGTGAGTGAATGCTTCCCGCACATCGGCACAGTAGCAGATGAGTTGACGCTGGTGCGCACCTGCAAAACTGAACTATTCAACCACGCGCCAGCCAAACTATTCATGAACACCGGCACCGGACTCTTCGGCCGCCCAAGTATGGGTTCGTGGGTGACGTACGGCATCGGTACCGAATCGCGCGATTTGCCAGGATTCATGGTGCTGCAATCAGGCCCGCGCGGACCGCGGGGTGGGGGAGTCAATTGGGCCAGCGGCTTCCTGCCCACAACATTTCAGGGCGTACCATTGCGCGGAAATGGCGACCCCATCCTTAATCTGGCTAGCCCCAAAGGCATCAGTGACACCCGCCAGCGAGAATCAATTGATGCAGTGCGCGCGTTGAATCTCAAACGCGCGATCGAGACGGGTGATTCGGAAATTCAAACGCGCATCGCCAGCTACGAGATGGCGTACCGTATGCAAAGCAGCGCGCCGGAGCTCATTGATATTAAGAGCGAAAGCAAAGCCACGCTCGACCTTTACGGCGCGCAACCCGGCAAGGCTAGTTTTGCCAACAATTGCCTGCTCGCACGCCGACTCGTCGAGCGCGGGGTTCGCTTCGTGCAGCTTTACCACACCAACTGGGATTCACACGGCGGCCCATCCCAAACACTCACGAAGGATTTCGATAAGGTCACCAAAGATGTCGATCAACCGTGCGCCGCGCTCATCCGCGACCTCAAGGCGCGCGGACTACTTGACGACACATTAGTCATCTGGGGCGGAGAGTTCGGGCGCACGCCGATGAGTGAAAAACGCGAAACACCCGGTCGCAACCACCACATCGACGCCTTTAGCATGTGGTTCGCCGGGGGCGGCATCAAGCCCGGCAATCTAGTGGGCGAGACTGACGAGTTTGGCTTTGGCGCAGCTTCCGACGAATGCCATGTCCATGACCTCCACGCCACCATCCTTCACCAACTCGGCATTGACCACGAACGCCTCACATTTCGTTTCCAAGGCCGCGACTTTCGCCTCACTGACGTCGAAGGCAAGGTCATTAAACAAATGCTGGCGTGATGAGCGCAATCGCCCAAAGTGTTGCAGGGTGCTCATTGCCGACAAGTGAACCCGTGTTGGTCGCCGTTTCAGGCGGGGCGGATTCGATGGTACTGCTCCATGCATTGCGAAACCATCGAATTGTGGTGGCGCACTTTAATCATCAGTTACGCGACGGCGCCTCGGATGCTGACCAGCAACTAGTAGAACAAACCGCTGATGATTTTAACGTTCCAATTGTGATCGGCAATTGGGAACCGAATAAAGAAAGCATTCGGCGCCACGGCCTTGAAAAAGCCGCTCGCGATGCGCGACTCAATTTTCTTTCCAAAACGGCGCGACAATATCAATGCCGCTGGGTGGCCATGGGGCATCACGCGGATGATCAGGTGGAAACATTTTTCTGGAGACTGCTGCGCGGGGCCGGAGGGCGCGGCTTGGGAGGGATGAAGGCAGTCGCGCCGTTCCCAAAACAACCGAGCCTGCAGATTGTTCGACCGCTACTCAAGCATCGGAAAACTGAAATTCTGGCGCACGCCAACACGGAAGGTGTTTTGTTTTGCGAAGACGACAGCAATATGGATTCCGCACATTTACGCAATCGCATTCGCAATAAACTACTGCCATTGTTGCGTGATGAATTTCATTTGCAAACGGATTCGGCCGTCCTCCAATCCCAGAATTTGGTGAGTGAGGACGCAGATTGCATCAAAATTATAGCGGCGGAATGGTTAGCCGCGAAGGCACCTCAACCCTTTGATGCACTTCATCCTGCGCTGCAACGCCAAGTGATTTGGCATCAGCTCATTGCGTTTGGTGTGGAGCCGGGGCATCAGTTGATTGAACACCTGCGCCTCAGCCCCGGCCAATCACAATCCATCAATTCTGCAGAACGGTTAACGCGGGACATCGCAGGCCGTTTGCATTCAAAAAAATCTGAAACAGACAAACACTTTCTCGAATCATCAGAATGGACATTTCATTCAGGCTGGAATGAATCTGAATTTGGTGGGGCGACACTCCGCTGTCGCTCGGGCACTGATAAATTGGCTGTCCCTGGATTCGGCGTTGAGTGCTTCGATGCAGACCGAGTAGGGCCGAGTGTGGTGTTGAGACATTGGCAGGCAGGCGATCGCTTTCATCCGATCGGCTTGGAGCGATCGACCAAGCTCCAAGATTTATTTACGAACGCCAAAGTCCCCTCACCGGAAAAACACCGCCGCATCATTGCTTGCTCGGCAAAAGGCGAAATCTTCTGGGTCCAAGGCCTGCGCATCGGGGATTGGGCCAAAATTCGGCCGAATACACGGCGTTTTTTGGAATGGCGGTGGATGCCTGTCTAAGGGTTTGCCCAAACCTAATTTCTGTGATAGGATGCCCTTTCGCGAATGAAAGAAAAAGACCCCGATACGACCGAACGCTCGATGAAGCCGTGGATTATTTACCTCGTCATCTTCGGCGCAATTTTTGTGCTGCTTACGCTTAACACGGATCCCAAAAAAGGCGCAGAGCAACAAATGGATTATCGTGAGTTTAAGGAGCTGCTTGATAAGGGGCATATTGTTGAGGCGAAAATCAAATACTCGCAGACTACTGATTTACGCGAGTTCAGCGGGATCATTGCCAAAACAGATTCAAACGGGGACCCCATCCCCGAACCCGGACGTGATGGCCACAAACATGGCGAGCATTTTAGTTTTGAGTCGTATATTCCAAAAGACCACGAGGTTCAATTACTCACCGCACCCAACATCACTCAAGAACGCGAGAGCACGCTGCTAATGAGTTTTTTGGTTACAATCCTACCGTTTTTGATCATCGTTTTCATCATCTACTTTTTCTTCATTCGCCAAATCAAAATGGCGGGCAAAGGCGCAATGAACTTTGGCAAAAGCAAAGCGCGGATGATGGATAAGGACAAAAATAAAATTACATTCAAAGATGTCGCCGGCGTGGAGGAAGCCAAAGATGAAGTCAGCGAATTGGTTGAATTTTTAAAGGACCCGAAAAAATTCCAAAAACTCGGCGGACGCATTCCCAAAGGCATCCTGATGATTGGCGCACCGGGCACCGGAAAAACGCTGCTGGCTAGGGCCATCGCTGGTGAGGCAGATTCAGGGTTTTTCAACATCAGCGGCTCAGACTTCGTGGAAATGTTTGTGGGTGTGGGAGCGAGTCGCGTGCGTGACATGTTTGAACAGGCACGCAAAAGCACGCCTTGCCTGGTTTTTATTGACGAAATAGACGCTGTCGGTCGCCACCGTGGTCACGGTCTCGGTGGAGGTAACGATGAGCGCGAGCAAACGCTAAATGCATTGTTGGTTGAGATGGATGGTTTTGATTCGCAGGAGGGGATCATTATTATTGCCGCCACAAACCGACCGGATGTATTGGATCCTGCACTGTTGCGGCCCGGGCGTTTCGATCGACAAATCACCGTGAGCCTTCCTGATGTGCGCGGCCGCGAATCAATTCTTAAAGTGCACGCCAAAAAAGTGAAGCTCGCAAAGAAAGTGGATCTCTCCATCATCGCGCGTGGCACACCTGGTTATTCCGGAGCTGAGTTGGCTAATTTGCTCAACGAGGCGGCACTGCTCGCCGCGCGCCGAAATAAAAAACGCATCGGTATGGTTGAGCTTGAGGAGTCGCGTGACAAAGTCCGTTGGGGCCGTGAGCGACGGAGCATGGCGATGACCGAAGAAGATAAAAAACGCACCGCCTGGCACGAGGCCGGTCACGCAATCATCAATGTGATTCTGGAGCACTGTCATCCGCTGCACAAAGTCACCATTATTCCCCGCGGACAATCGCTCGGTTCCACAATGAGTTTACCCAAAGATGATGTGCTCAATTATCATCGCCTGGAAATGCTCGACACCATTTGCATGACAATGGGAGGGCGCATTGCTGAGGAGATGTATTCAGGCGACGTCTCCTCCGGTGCAGCGGGTGACATTCAGCAAGCCACGAAAATGGCCCGCGCGATGGTTTGCCAATTCGGCATGAGCGACAAACTGGGGATGGTGATGTACGGGGGCGATAACGAATACGTCTTCCTCGGGCGCGACATGGCTAAAGGCAAAGACTACAGCGAAGATACCGCACAATTAATTGATACCGAGATGATGCGCATCACGCGAGAATCCTACGAACGCGCCGAAACAATTATTAAAGACAACCGCGACAAACTAGAAATTATTGCCGAATGTCTGTTGGAGTATGAGACGCTTGACGGGAAGCAAGTGGAAGAAATTGTGCGCACGGGAAAATTTAACCCGCCTAATGATCAGAAAAAAGGTGGAGACGGGCCCGAAGGACAGGAAGCTGCCACGCCTCTATCCGACCCGCCTAAAAACAAAACCTCCGAGGATGACGGCGACCTCGGCAGCGCGCCTGCACCCGCGCCCGCCTAGAACCTATGAAAATTGCCCCCTCGCTTCTAGCGGCGGATTTCGGAAAATTCCAACAAGAGGCAGCACGAGCCGAGCGAGCCGGCGGCGACTGGCTACACCTCGATGTGATGGACGGGCATTTTGTGCCGAATATTTCCTTTGGGCCCGATGTGGTGAAGGCATTGCGGCCAAAAAGCAAAATGTTTTTTGACATCCACTTGATGTGTTCACGTCCGGAAATTCTCATCGAACCCTTCGCTAAGGCGGGCGGCGAACAGATTATTATTCACGCCGAACTCGACGATAAGGTGAACAACCTCATTTGGCAGATTCGCAATTTCAATCTCAAAGTCGGCCTAGCCGTGAATCCGCCCACTCCCATCGCCGCCACTGAACCCTATCTTGACAAAATCAATTTACTGCTCGTGATGACTGTGAATCCCGGCTTTGGAGGCCAATCCTTTATGAGCGAATGTCTCCCTAAAGTGGAACAAGCCTGGGAATGGCGCCGCACGCGCGGGCTGGGCTATCGCATTGAAGTCGACGGCGGTGTGAACCAAGCCACCGCCGCAGAATGCGCACGCGCGGGAGCAGATACCTTTGTGAGCGGCACTGCGCTCTTCAGTAAGCGCAATATGAAACAAGCCGTAAAGCGAATGCGTGAGGCCGCGGAGAACAACCGCAAATTCAACTGATGTCGGCACCGTATTCGAACATTAGATTTGGCACCGACGGGTGGCGCGCGGTGATGGCCGAGGAATTCACTTTCGCCAACGTGCGCGCCGTGGCGCAGGCCACTGCGGAATACTTTCGGCGCCGCAAAACCCGCACCACCCGCAAGCGAATAGTTGTGGGTTATGACCGGCGCTTTTTGTCGGATGAATTCGCGATGAGCGTGGCCGAGGTGTTGGCCGGGAATGGTTATGAAGTGATGCTCACAAATACACCCACTCCAACACCGGCGGTTTCGTGGATGGTAAAAGCAGGGCAGGGGAGGGCCGGAGTGATGCTCACCGCCAGCCACAACCCGGCCCGCTTCAACGGTTACAAACTCAAGCTCGAGCATGGCGGCCCGGCGGACCCGGAAACGTGTCGTGGCGTGGAGGCGCTCATCGGAAAACATCCCGTGCGTTCGATGCCGTTTAAAATGGCGCACTCGAGGAAACTCATTCGCGTGGAAGATATTCGCCCGCGCTATTATCGGGCCTTGCGAAAGTTGGTGAATTTTAAACTCATTGCCAAGAGCGGCTTGCGATTCGGGCACGAAGCTCTGTTCGGCGTTGGAGCCGGATGCTTTGAGGAGCTGCTCGAAGGCACTAATTGCGAAGTCACCACCTTCAACAGTGCGCACGATCCTAATTTCGGCGGCATCTGCCCCGAACCCATTGAACGCAATTACACAGCCACCGCGGAAGCGCTTCGACGTAAGCCGGTCGATTTTTGCCTCGTCACTGATGGTGACGCAGACCGCATCGGAGGCATGGACGGCCGCGGCAATGCGCTCACCACGCACCAAATTATTTGCCTGTTGCTTGAGCATTTTATTGTGCGCCGACAGGGGCAGGGGAGGGTGGTGAAAGCGCTCACGACCACCTCGATGGTTGATGTGATCTGCCGTCGATACGATCTGGAGCTCACCGAAACGGGTGTGGGCTTCAAATACATTTGCGAAGAAATGCTGCGCGACGATGTGTTGCTTGGCTTCGAGGAAAGCGGTGGTGTGGGATTCCCGAATCACATTCCTGAACGAGACGGTTTGCTGGCAGGCCTTATGATGCTCGAATTGCTCGCGACGGAAAAGCAGCCACTTAGAAAACTGCTCTCTCGATTGGACAGTGATTTTTCACCTCACCGTTATGGTCGGCTCGACACCCATTTCCCCCTCGATAAACGCAACGATCTCATGGGCCAATGCGCGGTGCATCCACCCAAGCAATTACTCGGTTCGCCAGTGGAGCGAATGCAAACTTTTGATGGCGTAAAATACACCGCCCGCAATGGCTGCTGGTTGATGTTGCGGGGTTCGGGCACCGAACCGGTACTCCGCATTTACGCCGAAGCCCCCACCGAGGCCGGGGTCGATCAGCTGCTTATGCTGGGGCAAAAACTTGCACGGGCCGCTTTGCGATAGCTTTTATCTTTTAACCCCGCCGTTTGTGGGTATCTTCTCGCGGACGCGTTTAAGCAAACGCTTTTTATAAATCAGGGATGGACCCCAAATACATACGAAATTTCAGCATTATTGCCCATATCGACCACGGGAAAACCACGTTGTCGGATCGGTTGCTTTCGTGCACAAATACAGTGAGCGATCGCGAAATGGAAGAGCAGTTACTCGACTCCATGGACCTCGAACGCGAGCGAGGCATTACGATCAAGGCGCACCCGGTGACAATGATGTATTCAGCCAAGGATGGCCACGACTATGAATTAAACCTCATCGACACACCGGGGCACGTGGATTTTTCCTATGAAGTTTCCCGCAGCCTCAGCGCGTGCGAGGGCGCGCTGCTCATCGTCGATGCCGCACAAGGCGTTGAGGCGCAAACGGTCGCCAACGTTCATCTCGCCAACCGGCAAGGGCTTGAGGTCATTCCGGTGATCAATAAAATCGACTTACCGCACGCCGACGTCCCCAACGCCATCAAGCAAATCGAAGATGTGCTAACCATCCCCGGCGACCACGCCATCCCTTGCAGTGCCAAGGAAGGCATCGGCATCGAAGATATTTTGGAGGCCATCGTGGAGCTCGTGCCACCGCCGAAGCCGACTGCGAACGGAAAACTGCAGGCACTCGGATACGATTCGGTATACGACCCTTACAAAGGCGTAATCATTCACGTACGGGTTTTCGATGGCGAGCTGCGGCCCGGCGTTCGCGTGCACATGCACCATTCGCAAAAAAACATCGAAATCAAAGAGGTCGGCAGCTTCAATCCCAAGCCATATACGCGCGACTGTCTTGGCCCGGGTGAGACGGGATATATTACCGCCAACATCCGCAGCCCGCGTGATGTGAAAATGGGCGACACCATCACAGACACCACCGATTCCGCGCCTGTGCTGCCCGGCTTCAAAGAAGTACAACCGATGGTGTTCAGCGGCATTTACCCGATCAACTCTGTGGATTTCGAAAGCCTCAAGGGCAGCCTCGCCAAACTCCAGCTCAACGATCCCGCATTTGTCTATCAACCGGAAAGCTCCGTCGCGCTTGGTTTTGGCTTTCGCTGCGGATTTCTCGGCCTGCTGCATTTGGAGATTATTCAGGAACGACTGCGGCGGGAGTTCGACATGGACATCATTGCAACCTATCCCAGCGTGATTTACCAAGTGGTGCTCACCGACGGCAGCAAAGAAGACGTGGACAACCCCGCGCACATGCCCGACCCCTCTGTTATTAATTGGATCGAAGAACCAATCGTTCGCTTCTACATCATTTGCCCAAACGAAAATATCGGCGACATGATGAATCTCATCAGTGATAAACGCGGACAACTGGAACACACTGAAACCCTAGACGTCACCCGTGTGATGCTCGAAGGCACGCTGCCGCTAAACGAAATCCTCATTGACTTTCACGACCGCATCAAGAGCATCACCCGTGGCTACGGCAGCATGGATTATGAAACAGCCGGATACCAGCAAGCCGATATGGTGAAGCTGGATATGATGGTGAACGGGGAAGGAGTAGACGCCTTTTCCAGTATCGTGCATCGCGAAAAAGCCACGGTCCGCGGTCGCTCACTGGCCGCCAAATTAAAAGAAGTGATCCCGCGACAACAATACAAGGTTGCCATTCAGGGCGCAATTGGCGGAAACGTCATCGCGCGCGAAACCATCGGTGCGATGCGCAAAGACGTCACCGCCAAATGTTACGGCGGCGATATCAGCCGCAAACGCAAATTATTGGATAAGCAAAAAAAGGGCAAAAAACGCATGAAAGCCATCGGATCAGTCAATATCCCGCAGGACGCTTTCATCAAAGTACTCAAAGCATAAGGCAAAAGTATGACGAAAAACTGGCGCTGGTTCATTTCTAAAACACTCCGCGACGCCGTGGAGTTGCACAAGCAAGTGGTTAAACTGCTCGCCGCCCAAAACGATCTCCTGAAGCCATCGCGCGTGGACGAACTGCAAGTCGCGATTGACGCACTCAAAAGCAAACTCACCGGCCCTATAGACAAAGCCGCACTTCAGGATGAAATGGACGCGATGATGGTCGTCGCCGACCGCGTGCTCATACCATTCCCTGACTCCACGGCGCGCGATTGGTCTGAAATGTGCCTCGTCGTCATGGTGCTCGTGCTGGCGTTCCGTACCTTTTTTTTCCAACCCTTCAAAATCCCCACCGGTTCGATGCAACCCACACTCTACGGCATCACTATTGAAAACCTAAAAGATCGCACCAGCACCGGGAAAGTGGAGCAGGGGGTGCTCACCGCCAACGTGCCCACTTTTGAACCCCAAGATCTCGGCCGGACCGTCACATTTGCCAACGATAAACAGGCCGTGATTACTCAGTTCACGGACAACCAACGCGTGAGCCTTTCACCGACCGACGCGATTGATGAGCAGGAATTTACGATTTCTTTTAAGTTGCCGAGTGCACCTGACAAAGTCGCTGATAAGCTCAGAGGATTTACCTACCACTCACTGAAAGCAGAAGGCCACTGGAAACTCACCCAAATCAACCCGCCAAAAACAGTTTTCCCATTCATCCGTAAACAGAACCTTGTGTTTAAAGATTTGGACACCGGCAAAACAGTTAAAAAAACTGTTTGGTTTCCACCATTTGACTCTCATCAACAACCGATAATTGGTGGAGTCTCGGCAAATCACGGTCAACCTCGGATTGGCAGTGAGTTTTTAAAAGGCGAATTCGCCTACAAGCTGAGAGTTAAAACTGGCGATCATTTGTTTGTCAACCGAGTCACCTTCAACTTCCGGCGGCCGCAGCGGGGAGACATTTGCGTGTTCACCACCAAAAATGTACCCGTTCCCCGTGACCCAAATGGGAGGCCGCTTTTCTACATTAAGAGATTAGTTGCACTTGGTAATGAAACCGTTTCCATCGGTCGCGACCGCCATATCCGTATCAATGGCAGACGCCTTGACGCCAATGATTCCGGGTTTGAATTCCTGTATGATTTCCCTGTGGACTACGCCTCCATTCATCGTGACCATATCCGCATTAACGGTCGTCGCATTGACACTGGTCATTCATCATTTCAAAATTTCCTTAACACCGAACCGGAAATCGATTTCCAATCCGCTACGGGCCAAATCATCCCCATACCAAGATATTTTGCTGTTAACTCAGCTAATTCTGGTCACATAAATAACAGTCACCCGACAGCCTCCCAAGCCCCGCCAACCGCACCGAAATTTCAACATTCCGGGATTTCCATGAAGATGCTTCCAGATCATTATTTAATGTTTGGGGACAACACCACCAACAGCGCCGACTCTCGCGACTGGGGCCAGCTACCAATGAAAGACGTCATCGGCAAATCCTCTTTCGTGTATTGGCCGCCACTTTCACCTAGATTCGGCTGGAGCCACCGATAGCCCCGCAACCCCACACAGTCTGGTTATTCGCACAATATATGTTATATGCAGTTCGCTTGGGGCGGGTGGTTTGGTGCGCAGGTTCGTTCAGGGTTGTTGGCTGTAAATTGAGACATATTTCCCGGCTGCAATCGGCCAGGAGAAATCTTGCGTCATCCCGGTACGGCGCACTTTGTTCATCCTCTTGGGGTGTTGAAATAAATCAAGGGCACGATGAATTGCGGCGGTGAGTTGGGGTACTTGAAATTGCTCATAGCGGATCCCGTTCCCTCCGGGATCTTGGATATCAGTGATGCTGTCCTTTAGTCCACCTACAGCATGGACGATTGGAATCGTGCCGTAGCGGAGGCTATAAAGTTGGTTGAGGCCGCATGGCTCAAATCGGGATGGCATCAGGAAAAAATCCGCGCCAGCCTCAATTTTGTGCGAAAGGGATTGATCGTACCCGATCTCCACTCCAACACAATTAGGAAATGCAGTTTTCAATTGAAGTAGCATGTCTGCCATAGCCTCATCCCCGGAACCCAACAAGACAAACTGAAATTGATTGTCCGCCAATAATTCCGATAACGCTTCGACCATTTGCCCGATGCCTTTTTGTTCCGCCAGGCGTGAAACCACCGCCACCAGTGGCATTCCCTTATCGGGAAGCCCGAATATGTTCAGCAACTGTTCTTTGCACGATGCTTTGCCTGATAGGTTTTCATAATCATATTCGGCGGCCAAATGCGGATTGCCGCGCGTGCACCACTCGACGTAATCCACGCCATTGAGAATGCCGGTGAGGCGATCCTGATATTTTAGCAATTCCCCGCTGAGACCTTCGCCAAATTCTTCAGTGACTATCTCCCGCGCATATTGAGGGCTCACAGTGGTGATGGCATCGGCATAGTGCAGACCGGCCTTCATGAAGTTAAGGCTCCCAAAATGCTCCGGACCCCGTTCGTGAAAGAGTTTTGCGTCAAGATTGGTAAAGCTGAATCGATTCGGGTCACAGGAACCCTGATACGCGAGATTGTGGATGGTAAACACCGTGCGCGGCGTGCTCTTCCCTGCCCCTTCCGTTAAGAGCATCGGCACGATGGCCGTTTGCCAATCGTGCAAATGAACCACGTCAAAATCCGGAGCCAATCGTGCGATGGCTTTGCTGAAAAAAATGAATCGTTCCGGGTTATCCCCATACCCTTCCCCGTGTTCCATATACAATCCAGAACGATCAAAGAATTGATCGTTTTCCAACAGCAACACGGTGAGGTTGGGTGACGGTTGATGACGCCACCAACGGCCAACAAATTTCGCATCACCCAAGGGCAAATCAAACTCCTCGCCGATGGCATCCATATCAGGGAATTGCTCCCGGATGCCTCGATACAAAGGCGTGGCTACGGTCACTTCATGGTTTTGCGATAAAGCACCGGAAAGCCCTGCAACCATATCGGCCAAGCCGCCGGTTTTGGAGTACGGGAAAAATTCACTAACCGCCTGAAGAATGCGCATCGTTAATTAGGCGGGAATGGAATCGGCGCGCAAGTAAGATTGCAGTGGTTCTGGAATGGCGATGGAACCATCCGGCTGTTGATATGTTTCGATCAGCGCCACAAACAATCGCGCGAGCGCCACACCGCTGCCGTTCAAAATATGCGGCAATTGATTACCGCCCTGCTCTGCCTTGAATCGGGTTTTCATTCGGCGCGCCTGAAAATCTTCGGTGTTGGAAACGCTGCTCACTTCGAGATAGCTTCCCTGCCCCGGCGCCCACACTTCAATGTCGTAAGTTTTGGCGGCAGCAAAACCCATGTCGCCACTGCTCAAAAGCAGCACGCGATAATGCAGCCCAAGCAGTTGCAAAACTTTTTCCGCGTTAGCAAGCATGGCTTCAAGTTCGTCGTATCCGGTTTCAGGCTTCACCACTTTGATGAGTTCCACTTTGTCGAATTGATGCACGCGAATCATCCCCCGGGTAGCCACGCCGGCCGCACCCGCCTCGGCGCGGAAGCAGGGACTGTACGCGCAGTATTTCTTAGGCAGCTCATCTTCATCTAAAATTTCGCCGCGATGCAAATTCGCCACGGGCGCTTCGGCGGTGGGAATGAGGTAACGTTTGCCAAGCGTTTCGCCGTCGAGTCCTTCTTGCACAGCGTAGGCTTGGTCGAGAAATTTTGGGAATTGCCCCACCCCTTCCATGCATTCCGCCTGGACCATAAAGGGCGGACTCACCTCGGTGTACCCGTGCTCGTGAATATGAAGGTCGAGCAGAAATTGAATCATGGCCCGTTCCAATCGTGCGCCCCAACCGGTGTAGAGCAGAAAACCGCTGCCGGCCAGTTTCGCGCCGCGCTCGAAATCAATGAGCTTCAGCGAATCGCACAAATCCAAATGACTCTTCGGCTCGAAATCAAACGTCGGTTTTCTGCCTTCAATTTTCACTTCAGCGTTGGCGCTTTCATCTCCGACGGGCACGCTGTCATGAGCAAGGTTGGGAAGCGTAAGAATCAAATGATTAAACGCATCATCAGCGTCAACCCGTTGTGCATTGAGAGAATCAATCTGATCGCCCAATTCACGGGTTTCAGTTTTCCTGGCCTCGGCTTCTTTCTTTTTGCCTTGGCCCATTAACGCGCCGATTTCTTTGGAAATGGCATTACGGGTAGCCTGTAAAGTTTCCGCTTCGGTGACCAACGCACGCCGTTGCTCGTCCAACGTCAGCAGTTCATCGATGCGGCTCGCGCCTTCGCCACGCGCGGCCAGTCGCTCCTTGGCAGCATCGGGCTCTTGACGGATATATTTAATGTCCAACACGGCGCGGATTATAATGACGGCGAGCCGGAGAGCAAGGCTGGTCAGTGCATCTCCACTTCGCAGGTGCCGAGACCGCCACGAAAGAAATTGAATTGAACGTTGGGATGATCCGCCAACAGACTCATCGGCACGGCGCTGTCGGCTATGCCTTTGGAGATCATCAACGTGGTCAGGCGTTGGCCGAAGGGGCTGTCGTGGGTACCCGCTTGCCAAATGCTGACCTTCTCCGCCTGCCACGTTTCGCGTGGCCCCACGGTGATAGCTTGTTGGGGAACAAGGCTGATATTGCCGCCGCCGCTGGTACGGGCGTTCTGCGCGAGCGTCACCGGATGCAAATCCACAATGCGCGTGCCGAGCTTGCGATATTCCTTGGCGGACGGCGGATTGTTCTTCCATTTCCCTTTACGCGGCAGTGGATCGTTAAATGCCCAATGTTTGATGTCGCCCTGTCCGCCTTGCATTACGGCGCAACGCACGCTGCCCCAACTCTCAATGAAGGGCTGGGGATCAGCTTTTGGGAAATGTAAATTTTCATCAGCCATACGCAGGCGTTTGTCGATTTGATTGAAACACAGCTCGCGGTCGGCCTTTTCGAACGAAAGCGGATGCTTCACCGAGACTTCGCGCCTGCCGTCATACCACTCGTCCATCCCCCAGAAATGGGCCGAACGAATACTCAACCCTAACGCATTCACCAGGCGCGCCACGAGCGGGAGTTGTTCAGTGGGGCCGATGGGGCCGCAGATGCCCACCGGATTGTCCAGCGTGGAAGCACGCCACGCATCGATGTATTCGAGTGCCTCGGCGAGATAAAAATCCTCCAGCGTATCGTACATCACCACGCGAAAGCCCGGCCGCCCAAGCTTCTCAATTTGGCGCGGCGTGAGTTTGGCGGCATCGCGGATGAGGTCGTTTTCCAGCGTGGTGTAATCCCACCAATCGGGGGCAATGGTGCTGAGTTTGCGTGGCATGCTAGTTTTCTTTTCCGAGTGCTCGCTCGTATTTTTGATTGATTAAATAATTTTTCCCGAGAGCATCCTTAAGCGGGTCCAATTGTTCCGAGCTTAATCCAAAATGTAAATGTCGCCGCCAACCTTCGGCAAACTTAAACTTGCCCGATAGGTTGCCCAACATTCGCGCGAAGTCTTCACCTGTCTTGATGTATGAATTCATCCCCTGACTCACATCCAGCCAATCTTGTTGGCTCGCGTGTGCGGCAAGCGCCCTCACTTGTTGTGCCCGGACTGACACAGTATTTACATAAGCGCCGGCCATCACGCGTTGACGCAAGGGGTCAAGCAAGCCATGCGGCATCGCATGATACACGGTAACATTGTGCGCATAAGGCTTAGCTGGAGGCGTGCACTTGAAATTCGGCATACCATGCGCGAACGCCGCAGTCACCGCCAGGCGACAAGTGTTGGTGTGGTCCTCCATATAATCAACCGGCGAATGCGTGAGCACCACCGAGGCTTTGGATTTCCGAATGACCGCCGCTACTTTGCGCAGCGTGGGCACGTCATACACAATTTCCAAATCATGACAAATGCTCGCATGATAATTGGCCCCTAAAACTTTTGCTGCAGCTTTCGCTTCGCGCGCGCGGGTTCGGATGGCCTGGGCAGCATTTAATTTAACGCTGCCCAAATTGCCGCTGGAAAGATTGAAATAATGAATCTCCCACCCCGCAGCCTGCAACTGCAGTAGTGTGCCGGCCATGGCGAACTCAATGTCATCCGGGTGTGCCCCAATGGCTATGGCCGAAGGTTTGGGCATGGTTACTTAATGCGAACGGGCTTGCCGGTGGCCGCGGATTGATCGGCGGCGAAAATAATTTTGTGCGTACGCGCTGCGTCCGAGAGATTGGTGTGTGGCATTTCCTTGCCCGCACGCAACGCGGTGAAAAACGCCTCAAATTGTGTTTGATACGGATGATCGCTCACATCCCCGGAATCCACCAATTGCGTGGCCAGCGTGCTCCATTCGTTTTTGTTGAGCGCCCCCATTTTGCTGGAGTAAAACTTATTATCCAAAACACTGCCCTCGCTGCCAACCAGATGGGTGTGGAAGTAATATGGCTGCAAGCAGTCAATGACGCTGGCAACTTTCCCGATACGACCATCCTTGAATTTCAGAATTGTGACGCTGGTGGTGTCGTATTCGTATTTTTTGAAAATTTTATTTTTCGATTGCGTGGAATGACTGGTTACTTCCACCACATCCGTGGAGCCCATAAAATACAAAAGCGCGTCCATCGCGTGGCAACCGGCCGAAAGCAAGCTGCTGCCGCCGGCATCCTTTTTAGTGTTCCAACGATACTGGCCGTACCACGGACCCACGCCGTGATAATAATCGACTTCGCCGTAGTGAATTTTGCCGATGAGTCCCTGATCGACAACGGATTTAATCGTAAGAAATTGAGATGCAAATCGGCACTCAAAACACACACAAACTTTCACACGCGCCTTCTTCACCGCCGCCAGCATCCGCCGCAAATTCGGCTGAGTCAGGGTGAGGGGTTTTTCAATAATGAGATGCTTGCCTGCCTTGGCCGCAGCGACCACTTGATCAGCGTGTTGGTAAGGGTAACTGGTCACATCCACCACGTCCACATTTGGGTCGTTGAGCATGGACTGAAGGTTAGTGGTGCTTTTAATGCGACTGCCGTGGCGCGAGCTGAGTTCATCATCGTCCAAAAGGCGTGATGAATACACACGAGTGACCTGGGCCATGCCCGAGGCGTTGATGGCGTCAATGTGAGCGGTAGCCGCCCAACCGTAACCGATAATTCCGACGTTGTATTTTTTCACAATAATGGCGAGTTGAATGCGAGGACCGATGGCACAATGAATACCCTCGAATGTCAAGAATGCCTGAATACCACATTAAATTTTTTTGAAAGCCACTTGCCCCGGGTTCATGCAACCAAACTGTCCGCCGCCATCGCGAACGAAGCGGCGTGCCAAGTCTAATTGAAGAGACCAAAGAGCAGAGTTGACTGCAGAACCGCTACGAGAGTCGGCCAATTGAAAACTGGAGCGGGTGGCGAGAATCGAACTCGCGTTATCAGCTTGGAAGGCTGGAGTAATACCATTATACGACACCCGCGCGGGCAGAATGGTAGCAATTTGAACGGGTTTGTCAATTCACAGAGCGCCTCTTCTGTATCACGCTTGGCATCATTCCCGCGAGCGGGTATGCTGCGGGCCGATGAGTTCTGTTCTCTTACAAGGCGGGCGTGTGATTGATCCGGCCAATGATCGCGATGAAGCGACGGACGTGTTTTTGTCCGACGGCAAAATCAAGGCGGTGGGTAATGGGTTGGAGACACCGCCGGACACCGAGGTGATTGATTGCACCGGCCAAGTGGTTTGTCCGGGATTGATTGATCTGCACGTTCATTTTCGCGAACCGGGCCAAACGGCCAAGGAAAATATCGCCACCGGTTCGGCGGCAGCTGCGATGGGCGGATTCACTTCCGTGGTGTGCATGCCCAACACGTCGCCTGCGATTGACAGTCCCGCGACGGTGGCGCTCATTCAAGATCAAGCGGAACGCGAAGCAGTGGTGAATGTGTACCTCACCGGCACGCTCACGCTGAACATCGCCGGGGAAGAGCTCGCGCCCATCGGCTCACTCAAACAAGCGGGCGTTGTGGCGATTACCGATGATGGCCATTGCGTGCAAAACAATGACCTGATGCGACGCGCGCTTGAATACGCCAAAATGTTTGACCTCCCGGTGATGGATCATTGCCAGGATTATTCCATTGTGACCGACGGCGTGATGCACGAGGGCTACTGGAGCACTAATCTTGGGTTAAAAGGCTGGCCCGCGACGGGCGAAGATTTAATCGTGGCGCGGAATATTGAATTGGCCGAATTAACCGGCACGCACATTCACTGCCAACATGTGAGCAGCGCAAAATCCGTGGACTTGATCCGACAGGCGAAAGCGCGTGGGATATGCATTTCTGGCGAGGCGTGCGCGCATCATTTCACGCTCACCGATGCGGCCATCGGCGGCAGCGAACATTTCTGGGCCGAGGATGGCCGCGATCTGCAAACCGAAACGCAGCGCACTGAATGGCCTTCGTTTGATACTAACTGCAAAATGAACCCGCCGCTGCGCGCGGCCGAAGACCGCAAGGCCATCATCGCCGGACTTACCGATGGCACGCTGGAAATCCTCGCCAGCGACCACGCGCCGCATTGCGCGCATGAAAAAGAGGTGGAGTTTGACTATGCCCCCTTCGGCATCACGGGCTTGGAAACGGAACTTGCCCTGTCACTAATGCAGCTTTATCACGCGGGCCACCTCGATTTATCGGCGACCATTTCCAAATACACAGTCAACCCCGCCAAATTGCTCAAGCTTGAAAAGGGCACGCTAAACGAAGGCGCGGATGCGGATGTGACGGTGTTCGACCCCGATGCCGAGTGGGTGTACGACGCGGCCACGAGCCCCAGCAAATCTGCCAATACCCCCTTCCACGGCTGGACGCTCAAGGGGCGCCCAACGATGACAGTCGTCGCCGGAAAAATTGTGTGGCGCGAAAGTGGCGTTGCGGCGTAAACTTAACGCATCGAAATTAACCCTAAACCCAAAAGGTTTTGAACATGAAAAAAGTAATCGCATTAACAACCTTGTTTGCCTTGAGCCTCAGCCTTACCGCCGGCGAAGGTTGGCTAACCAACATTGAAAAAGCCAAAGAAACAGCTAAAAAAGAAGGTAAAACTGTGCTCGTGGAGTTCACCGGCTCGGACTGGTGCCCACCGTGCAAGGCCTTGAAAAAGAATGTCTTCAACACGGATGAGTTCAAGGCATACGCCAAAAAGAACCTCGTGTTGGTGGAGCTGGACTTCCCTCGCGACAAAACAAAGGTGACCAAAGAACAGGCGGCTTATAACCGCGAGCAAGCGAAAGCATTCTCGATCCGCGGCTATCCGACCATCATTTTGATGGATGCTGAAGGAAAAGAACTCACCAAGAAAGTGGGTTACGGCCGCACCTCAGCCGCGAAGTACATTGAGTCGTTGAAGAAAGCGGCCAAATAACTGCAAGCGAATTCACGGCGCGACCTTCGGGTCGCGCCTTTTTTGTGTCACCGCTTGACGGGGTGGCGGACGCTCCCTAGACTCGCGCGGCTTCACGGCCCACCCAACAAAATGGCAATCCTCGCTCTCGAAGACGGAACAGTTTTTCATGGCCAAGGTTTTGGCGCGCACGCCACGGCCTGTGGTGAAGTATGTTTTAATACATCGATGACGGGCTACCAGGAAATCCTCACGGACCCATCATACAAAGGGCAGATTGTGACGATGACTTATCCGGAGATCGGCAATTACGGCGTGAACCCGGACGATATCGAAAGCTATCAGCCGCATGTCTCCGGCTTTGTGGTGCGCGAGCTTTCGCCGGTGGTGAGCAATTGGCGCGCGAGGCAGTCGCTCGATGACTACCTGAAAGAAAACGGTATCCCCGGCATGGAAGGCATCGACACACGCGCGCTCACCAAAAAACTCCGGGTGCGCGGCGCTATGAATGGCGTGATTTCGACTGAAGTAATTTCAGAAGCCGCCGCCAAACAACGAGCCGCCGAATGGCCCGGATTGGTGGGTGCTGACTACGCGAAAGAAGTCACACACGCCGAGGCATTCGATTGGGAGACTCACGAACAATCCAGCGAAGAGTTTGCAATCCCAATCGGGAACGACCCCGCGCCACACCCCCCTGCCCTGCCCCCGGCAGATGTGCCGATTGTGGCGTACGATTTTGGCATCAAATATAATATCCTGCGCTGCCTTCGACGGCATGGTTTCCGGGTGCACGTTGTACCCGCGAGCACGACCGCGGAAGCAGTGTTGAAGCTCAACCCTGCCGGCGTATTCCTTTCCAACGGCCCGGGAGATCCTGCTGCACTGGATTATGCGGTGAAAGCAGTGGCCGATTTAGTACGTCACGGAATCCCTATTTTCGGCATTTGCCTCGGCCATCAAATCCTCGGACAGGCATTAGGCGGCAGCACCTTCAAACTCAAGTTCGGCCATCGCGGGGCAAATCAACCGGTGAAAGATTTGGAATCGGGTCAGATCGAGATTACCTCCCAAAACCATGGTTTTGCAGTGGATTCTTTGACACTTCCCGAAGAAATTCAAGCCGACCGCATCAATCTCAACGATCAAACCATTGAGGGGTTGCGCCACCGTTCCAAGCCAATTTTCAGTGTGCAATACCACCCCGAAGCTTCGCCGGGCCCCCATGATTCCAACGGACTATTCGGTCGTTTCCGGGAAATGACCACCCAAGCCTAATTGCTTGACACCACTGAATAAGTTAGTAAGTTCGACAGACCCGACCGTTAGGGTAGCATGTTTCGAGGCATGGCTACGCTGTTATACATCATCACCGAAGGGATCCAAGGCGGTCCATTCGAGTTAACCGAAGGGACTCACATTCTTGGGTCCGCTGAAGGGTCTTCTATTTTCATTTCAGATTCCACCATCTCTGCGCAACACGGACAGTTCACCATTACTGACGGACAGATTGTCTATCAGGATTTGGGTTCCCAAAATGGCAGCTTCGTGGAGCAACAGCCCGTCACTTCTGTGACTCTCGTGGCGGGCCACATCATTCAAGTCGGAAACATACACGTGCAGTTGGTTGATGACCCGAATGTGCTTGAATCGATGAAACGGGAAACCGCTGTCATACAAACCGGCCCCAAAGCAATCCAGCCTGGCGACTTTGGTGGCAGTGAGGAAGTGAAATCACCCTTCCAAGCCAAGAAATCCGGTTGGGTAAAAATTTACATTATCGCCATCACCATCATTGGGGTCTTGGCTGTGGGAGCACTCATCATGCTACTTTTCTTCCCGCAAGTGCTTAGCCCTTCCTCATAACCAAAAGGGCACCATCAAAATACAAAGGGTTGCACTTTCGCCGCCAATCCGTATTGATATCCGCCGCGTGGATGACACTAATCAATTAATCGAGCAACGCCGCGAAAATCTGGCTGCCTTGAATGAAGCGGGCATCAACCCCTTTGCCAACAAATTTATCCCCAGCGAAAGCTGCGGTGACGCCAAGGCCAATTATACCGAAGATCGCATCGTGGCGGTGGCCGGCCGTCTTGTTTCCAAGCGTGAAATGGGGAAAACAATTTTTGCGCACATTCGCGACGTTTCGGGCACCCTCCAGCTCTTCATTCGCAAAAATGATATTGGTGACGAGGCATTCGCGATGTTTAAGGGGCTAGACCTCGCAGATTTCGTGGGCGCAAATGGCGCGATGTTTACGACCAAAACCGGCGAAATCAGCGTCAAAATGACTGACTTTGTCGTGCTCGCCAAAGCCCTGCGCCCCCCGCCCGACAAATGGCACGGACTCGCCGATCAAGAAACGCGTTATCGCCAACGCTATCTCGACCTCATCGCCAATGACCAAGTGCGCGACACGTTCCTCAAGCGCAGTGCTATCCTTCACGAGATTCGAAACTTCATGGCCGAGCGCGGGTTTGTGGAAGTAGAAACACCAATCCTGCAAAACATCCCCGGCGGGGCCGCAGCGCGACCTTTTGTGACGCATCACAACACATTTAACCGCGATTTTTTCATGCGCATTGCACTGGAGCTTTCATTGAAAAAACTGCTCGTGGGTGGCATCGACCGCGTGTTCGAGATTGGCCGCATCTTTCGCAACGAAGGTATTTCGCGCCGACACAATCCAGAATTCACGATGCTCGAAGCCTATCAAGCGTACGGCGATTACGAGACGATGATGGAATTGCTCCAATCGATGATTTGTCATCTCGCCGAGAAGGTGCGCGGCACATTGGTCATCGAACAAAAAGACGAGGAAGGCAACGTCACGCAAACAATCGACCTCACCCCCGATTGGCGTCGGGCGAAGTATAAGGATTTGATCCGCGAAAAAGCCGGCGACGACTGGTTTGATCTCACCCCCGACAAACGCCGTGCGCGTGCCACCGAGGAGTTGAAAATTGAAACCGACCCCGATGAACAGGATTTTGAAGTGACCAATGCTGTCTTCGAAAAGCTCGTCGAACCAACGCTCATTCAACCCACCTTCGTGACGCATCTCCCCAAAGAACTCGTACCACTCGCCAAGCTTTCCCCCGATGAACCCGATTGCGTCGAGGTGTTCGAATGCTGCATCAATGGCCAGGAAATTGCCCCCGCGTACACCGAACAAAATAACCCCATCGAACAACGTGAGCGCCTCCAGCAACAAGCCGGTGGCGAACAGCAAAAGCTTGATGAAGATTTCTTAACCGCCCTCGAACACGGAATGCCCCCCGCCGGCGGCATCGGCATCGGCATCGATCGCCTCTGCATTATGCTCCTCGGCCAGGAAAGCATCCGCGACGTGATCCTCTTCCCGCAACTCAAGCCACGTGAGGAATAGGTTAATAAGGCAGGGCGTGTTCTCCGAGCGCGCCAAGGCGGTTTTGGAGAAACCGCCCTACCCTAACGCCCCCCAATTCATCGGCGCATTCAAATCAATCCGCGGCACCTCCGCGCTTACACTCTCCGGATATTTCTGCGCCGCGCCGGTATTGAAAATTAACACGCGATCCTTCAGCTTCACCTTCCCCTGCCCCATCAACTGATCCAACACCCCGAGGCAAACTGAAGTCTCCGGACACACGGCAATGCCCTCCATAGAATTCGCCAGCTGCATCCATTTCGAAATATCCCCCTCCGGCGCGCTCATCGCCATGCCGCCACTTTCACGCACGGCATCGAGGATCATAAAATCCCCCACCGCCTGTGGCACGCGCAACCCACTCGCAATCGTCGCCGCATTCGCCACGCGCTTGGCGTGACGCGCCCCCGTTCTAAACGCCTTTACAATCGGGGCACAGCCATCGCTTTGGCAGGCAACCATCTTCGGCCGCTTGCCGCTTTTCAGCCAACCCAACGCCTCCAACTCGGCGAATGCTTTCCACATTCCAATCAACCCCGTGCCGCCGCCGGTGGGGTACAAAATCCAATCCGGCAGCTCC
Source organism: Limisphaerales bacterium (assembly GCA_014382585.1). Classification (NCBI taxonomy): domain Bacteria; kingdom Pseudomonadati; phylum Verrucomicrobiota; class Verrucomicrobiia; order Limisphaerales; species Limisphaerales bacterium. The sequence continues at coordinate 91,844 of JACNJL010000041.1, forward strand.
CATTCAAACTGCTCGGCCAACTCCAGCCCCATTGTCTTTTTGCCTTCGATCCGATACGGCTCCTTCAACGTCGACACATCAAACCAGCCCATCGCCTCCGCCCCTTCGCGCACCAGCCGCCCGCAGTCATCAATCAACCCATCCACCGCAAACACCCTCGCACCGTGCAGCAGACATTCTTTTTGGTTAATCAAGGGCGTGTCCTCCGGCATAAAAACAAAACACTCCATCCCCGCCCGCGCCGCATACGCCGCTAACGCGCCACCGGCATTACCTGCCGTCGGCGCGGCGACTCGTTTAATGCCTAACTCTTTAGCCATCGTCACCGCCATAGCCATCCCACGCGCCTTGAAGCTTCCAGTCGGCAAACGGCTTTCGTCTTTGATCAACAAATTCTCTAAACCAAACTCCGCGCCCAATCGTTTGGCGGGAAGAATAGGCGTGATGGTTTCCGTAAGCGAAACAATGCTCGCCGGATCATCCATCGGTAACAATTCCAAATAACGCCAAAGCGTGGGCGGTCGGCCAAAGAGCGCCTTTTTCGGAAACTCTTTTTTCACCAAATCCAAATCGTACCGCACCCAAAGCGGTCGCTGACAGCGCGTGCACAATCCGTGCACCTCGCCCGCGGGATATTCCGTGCCACAATCAGCACACTCCAAATGCGTCACAAACGGCATTCGCGAAGAAACCCTATTTAGGCGTACGCCGTCAAGGATGTCAGCAACATGCCGTGCACACACCATGAACATCCATGCTGCGATGCAAGCTTGAATCCGCATTCCCAATTCAGGCACAGTCCCCTCCGTTATGGCGCGGAAAATTCGTATGGGCTTTATCGGTGTCGGCTCGATGGGCTTCAGTCATTTACAGCTATTCCACAAGGATTGCGGTAAACAAGCTGAAGCCGTCGCCCTCTCCGCCCGCGATGCCGGACGCATCCAACGTGCCAAGACGATCGCGCCAGAAATGACGCTCTTCAAAAACGAAAAAGACCTCATCCAAAGCGACCTCGACGCCGTAGTGATCTCTTCACCCAACTTCACCCACGTGCCACTCGCGCTAGCAGCTCTCAAAACGGACAAACATGTTTTCCTGGAGAAACCCATCGGTATCACCTCCGCCGAATGCCAAAAACTCCTGCGCGCCTCGCAGCGTAGCGACCGGGTGCTAATGATCGGCCATGAGCTACGCTACTCACCGTATTTTGCAAAATTTAAAACGCTGATCGACGGCGGTGCGATTGGCACGCCGCGGATGACCTGGTGCAAAGAATTTCGCGGGCCATTCCAACCCAAAAGTCGCGATTGGATTCAAGACCGCCGGAAAAGCGGCGGTTGCCTCGTGGACAAAAATTGCCATCATTTTGATTTAATGAATTGGTGGCTCGGCGCGCGCCCCAAACGCGTGTGCGCTTTCGGCAGCAACGCCGTCAACCGCGTCATCCCCGACCCCAACCAAGCGCACGACCACGCGACCGTTAGTTGGGAATACGACAATGGCGCGAAAGGCACACTGCACCTCAGCCTCTTCGCCCACGAACCGCCCAAGGAAACCCTCGAGATGGGCATCGTTGGCGACGCCGGCGTTTTGCAAACCGACCTCGACAACCTGAAAATTCTCCACTGGAAAAAAGGCCACGACAAACCGCGCGCCATTTCCGTAAAAGCCAAGCGCGGCATCGGCTGGGGCGGCCATTTAGGGTTTGCCGAAATGCATCCCGCGTTCATTCGTGCCATTCGGAAAAACGAAACACCGCTGACTTCCGTGGCGAACACCCTCGATGGATCGCTGCTGGCAATTGCCGCTGAGGAATCCATTCGAAAAAAACAAACCATCACCATTAAATAAATGAGCAACCATCCCATCACCGAGCAACTCCTCAACGGCGCCCTCATCCGCGAACCCGTTGGCAACGAACAAGGCTATTGGTCCGGCGCACCCGGTTGGACTTGGGACCAAACCGACCAAGCCGCTTATGTGTGCTACCGCATCCGCCGCCCACGCGAGGTGGAACCGGATCGTGGCGGCGAATCGCGCATCGCCAAGACGACAGACTTTGAGAATTTCGAAGACGTGTGGGCCGTGCAAAAGAGCGATTACAATTCCGCTTCCATCGAAAAGAGCACCCTCAAACGCGGCTCTGACGGGCAATGGCGCTATTTTACCAGCTACGTTGCACCCGAAGACGGCCGTTGGTGCACCACGATCAACACGGCTGAAAACATCGAAGCACTTGATCCCGCAAACACGAAGCGACTTTTCACCGCCACCGATCTTGGCCTCGAAGGCGTGAAAGATCCGTGGCTGATGGAAGTAGATGGCACGTATTATTTATATCTCAGCGTCGCCATCAACACCGCCACCACCAGCGACAGCTCGCACGAATCACTAGATATTTTCAATACCGGCGAATGCAAAAGCGCCACCGCGTTGGCCGCTTCCACCGATCTCGATAATTGGGATTGGCAGGGCATCGTCCTCCAACCCGAAGGCGACACTGCGTGGGACAAATACTGCCGCCGCATCAACAGCGTGCTGCCACTCGATGGGAAATATTACGCCTTCTACGACGGCAGCGAAGGCCACCACCAAAACTACGAAGAACGCACCGGAATCGCCGTTTCGGATGATTTGAGAAATTGGGAAATCTTAACGCCCGATGCGCCTTGCATCACCAGCCCGCACACCACCGGCTCGCTGCGTTACATCGACGCCCAACATCACGGCAACGAAATCATTTTCATGCACGAACTCACCCGCGAAAACGGTGCGCACGAGATGCGGTTGACAAAATTTGCGGCGGATGGGTTTTCATTGGAATAAATTTCAGACACAGATTCACAAACTTTTACGAATGAAAAAACCTGTGTCAAATTACTCTGGCAAATCCTTCCCTTTCGTCTCCGGCAAATAAGCGATCGCCACAAGCCCGAGTAAAAAAGTGGTTCCGAGCAAGCTCAGGGCATCTCGAATTGCGAAGCCTTCAATTGATTTGACAATACCGGAAAGAATTAACATTGGCGCCGCAACAATTCGGCCGACATTGAAACAAAAACTTGTGCCCGTCGCCCGCAGGTGATTTGGGAACAATTCCGGAAAATAAACTGCATATCCCGCGTGCATACAGAGTGTGAAAAACCCAAACACCGGCAGCAACCACAACAGTTGATTGTAATTCTGGGGCAAAAAACAAATGACCGGCACCACCAAAAACGCCCCCAAATGGCCGAGAATGAACGCCTTGTGTCGACCGATGCGCGCACAGATTGGCCCGAAAAGCAGCAGCCCAACTCCGGCCCCGGTTGTCTGCACAATGCCATAGGCGAACTTCGATTGCTTGGCCGCCTCTGCCACACTCGCGCCTTCAGCCAGCAACATTTCTTTCGCCAATCCTTGTGTGGCAATGACCACCGCCCAAAAACTCGCCAAGCCCACCGCCGCCAGCATCATCCCCAGCAGCGCGTGCTTGCGCCATTTGGAATGCTTGAACAATTCACGGTAACTGCCCGCATTAGATTTTGAGTTGTCCGCCGCTTTTTTCCAACGTTCAGGTTCTTTCACTGTCGCGCGCACCCACACGACAAGCAGTGCTGGCAAAATGCCAATTAAATAAGCGTACCGCCATTGCGCGCCCACCGCCATTCCGGCCAGGGCGGCCATCCACGTGCCCAACACGCTGGAGGCGTGAAAAATACTGGCAGCGTGCGTGCGAGCGTGTTTGGGGAAAATCTCCGCCACCAAGCTCGCGGCTACTGCCCATTCGCCGCCCACGCCCATCGCCACAAAAAATCGCAGCGCAGCGATCTGCCACAAGTCAGTTGCAAAATAAGTGAGGCCGGAAAAAAGTGAGTAAGTGAGGATGGTCGCAATCATTATCGGCCGTCGCCCATAACGATCGGCCAGCGAACCAAAAAGCAATCCGCCCGCGGTGCCGCCCAGCAGAAACGCGGCGAGAAACCAGTCACCCCACATATCCACTTTTGCCGCGCGCACCTTGTCGTCGGTGATGCCCGAAAGCAAATCGTTAAGCATCTCCCCACGTGTGAGATTGAAGATCTGCCCTTCGTAGACATCAAAAACCCAACCCGCACAAGCGATGACAAGAATCACCCATTGATACCGCGTGATACCACTGTACCAATGTTTGCCAGCGGGTTCTCCCATTATTCCGTTTCCTCTGGGCGTTGGAGGTGAAAGGTGCCGTGATCTTTGGGGCTGCGATAGTTGAACTGCAGTTGATTGGTGGTGCCGCTGCCGTTGTAGTGATAAAGGCCGCCTGCAAGCTTGCCGAGGTCGGCCTCGCCTCGGAATTGATATTGGTGATTAGACTCGGTGACGGTCATATCCAGCCCGTATCCGAAGCTGATGGGCAGGATGCCCCATTTGTACTTGGCGTGAAAGCGCGTGTGATAAACGCCTCCCTCTTTGCGCGTGATGAGGCAGCGCAGCACGTCGTTGTGTTGATTGGTGTCGCTATGCCAACGGCCAACCCATTGGCCTACGATGCCGCTGCCGGTGCTGGCGGTATTACTGGCAGCCTCCCAATCCCGATCAAACGTGGAGCAACCCGCACCCAACAATGCGAGGCCAAGCGAAAAAATCAATGTGCGCGGGTTCATTTGCGGGAGGTTAGCGGGCGGAATGCTTCGTGGCAATACTCAGGTGAGCGAGGCATCGCAATGCGGGCACGGGCCGGGTTGGTCACTCAGCAATTTTCCACCGCATTGACTGCAGGTGAATCGCTTGGGTTTCAATAAGTGTTTCCCGATTGCCGAAAGCCCAAACCAAAAGATTAGAATAAAAATAACACTGCCCAGAATTTTATCCTTCGGCAAATCCCTCAGGCCGATCACCAGCAACAAAGCAAAAAATGCGACCACGGCAATGAAGCCCTGATACCACGGATTATCACGTGCCTCGATACTGCCCCAACCTGCGGCAGCGATTTTTTCGTGCACGGTGGGCTGGGGGATTTCAAACACCGGCGGTGTGGAATCGTTCCGCGTGGGCACGAGTGGCGGCGGTTCGTCAGAAGGCGCGTGGCCGAGTGTCGAAGGGGTGATTGGCGGCAAGGATGAATCGTCGCTACTGGAAATCCATTCTTCAACAGCAGCGGCACTGGCGGGGCGATGGGCGGGATCTTTGGCAAGGCACGCCATGATCATTGCGCAGACGGCATCGGGCACTTGGTTTTGTAAACCTAATTCGGAGAGGCGCTCGGCGAGCGGCTTGGCTTCGACATTGAGAACCTGATAGGTGACATCGCCGCTGGAGAACGGCGGACGGCTGGTGAGCAGTTCGTAAAAAGTAGAGCCGAGCGCGTAGAGATCATCACTGGCACGTGGAATTTCGCCGCGCATTTGCTGGGGGCTCATATAAAGCGTGGTGCCGCTCACGCTGCCTTGCATTGAGGAACGACTGAGACTATCGGCCATCGAAGCGGCAATGCCAAAATCGGCGAGCTTCAAATTGCCTTCCGCATCAACCATCATATTTGCCGGCTTGAGATCGCGATGGACGATTTTGTTTTGATGCGCGTACTCGAGCGCGTCGCAAAGCTGCGACATCAAAGGCCGCAGTGTTTCCCATTTAAAACAATTGCCGGGTTGACTGAGCCGCATCGTGGCGAGGTCTTGGCCGTTGATAAATTCCAGCGTGACAAAAGCCGGTTCGCCCGGCGGCTGCACGAGATCGTGAATGCGGATGATGTTGTTATGGCTAAGATGGCGGCTCTTTTGCACCTCGCGTCTGAGATCAGAAATCGCCACGGCATCATTGGCCATTTCTGGCGGGAGACGTTTCAGGGCGATTTCTTCACTCAACTCCTCATCACGCGCCAGCCAAACCTCGCCGCGTCCACCGCGACCGATGGGGCGAATGAGCCGATAACGCCGCGCCAACACTTCATCCACCTTAGCCTGGACGCTCGTTGGCGCTTGCAAGGCCAGCCAGCGATCGCCCACTTGGAGGGTTTGGCCGGGGCTCACGCCCAAGCGACCGCGCACGCCCATCCCATCCAGAAAAATACCGGCCGTTGTGCCGAGGTCTTCGATGAAGAGTTCGCCGTTTTGCAAATGCAAGCGCGCGTGCTCCGCCTCCGCGCCTCCGATGAGAATTGCCGACCCCGTTGCCGAGCCAATCGCGTGCACGCCTTCGCCGAGGAGGAATTCGGAAAGCACCACGCCATCCGCACCGGCTATCAGCACTTTGATCGCGTCCGTGGGCATCGCGGCATTTTGAAGAATGGCGGAGAGGGCGGGATTCGAACCCGCGTTACCCGTTATAGGTAAACCAGTTTAGCAAACTAGCGCATTCGACCACTCTGCCACCTCTCCGACCGGTTCGGCGAGGAACTTACCCCCCTTTGGTGAGTGAGTCAAACCCTCGCGCAAATTGGACATCGCCCGCCACCTGTGGCACATTAGGCAACTATGAAACAGCTACAACAAATCGACCCCAAATCCCTCATCATCGGCTTCCTCCTCTGCGCGGTAGTTTTCCTAACCCTCGGCCTCGCCCAAGCCGAAGTCGTCAAAGTCCGCATTATCGGCATCGACAAAGGAACCTTCGAAAGCTGGGATGCCGTCAAGGTAAGTAATTAAGATTACCCAAGATTAGCTCCGAGCTTGCCAACGCCAGTGGAGAGATTAAAACTAGGCGCGATGGATATTCTTTTGCCCGTCGTGCTATTTGTTGTCGGATTTATTCTTGGTGCCTTAATCATTTGGCAGCTCAAAAAGACCGAAGCCGATGCTGCCCGCCGTAGCGCGGAAGAGATCGAAGCCTCCTTTGGGCATTTATCCCGACAAGCCCTCTTCGAAAATCAACACCAATTTCTGGAGCTGGCCCAAAGTGAATTTGCCAAACTTCAAGTCGGTTCTGGACAACAGTTGGATCAAAAAAAAGAACTGATCGATTCAAGCCTTCAAACCATTCACCGCTCATTGAAGGATCTAGGTGAAAGCACTGCGGGGCTTCGTGAACAAATTCAATTATCACGAAACCGAATTGACAACCTCAACGAGACAACCGACCAATTGCGCCTCACCCTTTCCAACAGCCAAGCACGCGGCCAATGGGGCGAACGATTGGTGGAAGATATTTTGAGCTTACTCGGAATGATGGAAGGGAAAAATTATTCCAAACAATCCAAAGAAGGCGATGGCCGACCGGACTTCACGTTTAACCTGCCCAAGGAAAAGCGCTTGAACATGGATGTTAAATTCCCCATCACCCATTATGAAAAATACCTCGCCTCAAAAGATGAAACGATTCAAGCCGGCGAAAAGAAACAATTTCTCACTGATGTGCGCAATCACGTCAACGCCGTGGCTAAGCGTTCTTACATTGACCCCGCCGGCGGCACGGTTGATTTCGTCCTGCTTTTCATTCCCAACGAAAGTATATATAGCTTCATCAATCAGGAAGACCACGAGCTGATCGATTTCGCAATGAAAAAACAAATCGTGCTCTGCTCCCCACTTACGCTCTATGCCATCCTCTCGTTGATCCGCCAATCCGTCGCCAGCTTTGCTGTCGAGAGAAAAGCTGGTGACCTCCAGAAATTAGTGCAGGATTTCAGCATCCAATGGGAGAAATACAGCGAAAAAATTGATGCCTTGGGCAAGACTCTTTTCACTGTAAACAATCATTACGATCAACTCAAAACTACCCGCGCTAGCGCTCTCGAGCGCCCAATGCGAAAAATTTTGGATTTGAAACTAGAGCAGCAGGATGAAAGCCCGCCCGCGATCACTGGAAGCAATTCAGATTGAGACTTCAATTGTTTCGCAATTCTTCTCCAGGCAACTCCGGCCACGGCAATTCGCCTTCGGGTTTGGGGAGGTTGAAACGGTTGCTGAGGGGGAGTTCCTGTTCGGATTCACCTTCCTCTTCCAACATCCGAGCTGCCTCAGCGGCGGTTTTGCCTTGGTGCAAAATGGCCATCACTGCGGAATGAACACAATCCAACGCGCAAATAGCAAACCCTATCGTCGTGAAGATTGCTTCTTCACTCAGGCCGCACTCGGAATCGAAATACAACCGGCTCCGCGTCATCAGGAGGCCCCTGTCGAAGTCCATCTCGAGCCTACACATATTGTTACGCGGCCCGATTCGGACAATCAGTTCCGCGAGTGCCGCACGAGTGTCTTCCGGAATGCGCAGCGGATGATACGCCATCACCTGTAACGCCTCGTCCTCCACCTTCACAAAGGTGTTCCAAGCGCCTTCGTCAGTGGGCAAAACCGCCCAAGCAGCCTCATTTTCCGGATCGGCTTTGAACAACACTTCCGCCTCTTCGAACTGGTTCACGACTCTTTTAAATGTATCACTCATGGTTTTCCTTTTGTTGAATTAATTTCTATACGCACGATGGCATACTCGATGGGTCAAACACTGTCCCACCCGTGATTGCCCGAATACAATTATTATGGTATCGTCAAAGCCGTATGCGGATTTTTGCTTTTGTATTGGGGCTTGTTTTTGTGTGCTTGGGAATGGCAGCAGAGCGATTGCCGGAGGTGGTTCGGTTTAATCAGGACATCCGGCCGATCCTCTCGAATAACTGTTTTTTGTGCCATGGGCCCGACGAAGGACGACGCAAAGAGAAGCTGCGTTTGGACGTAGAAGCCGCAGCCAAAAAAGAAGTCATTGTCGCCGGCAAACTTTTGGAAAGTGAATTGTGGGCGCGGATTACGGCTACCGATGTGGAAGAACGAATGCCGCCGCTTAAGTCCAAGAAAAAACTGACGCCGCATCAAATCGCGCTTATCAAAAAGTGGATTGAACAAGGTGCAAAATACGAAGGCCATTGGGCTTTCATTGCGCCGAAGCCCCCTGCCCTTCCTCAGTTGAAACCCAAATGGGGTCACAACCCCATCGATCGTTTCACCGCTGCAAAACTCGAAGCCAACGGACTGGCCCCTTCACCTGAAGCCAAAAAAGAAATCCTCATTCGGCGTGTGACTTTTGATCTCACGGGCTTGCCGCCGTCATTGCCCGAGGTGGAAGTGTTTGTAAACGACAATAGCCCAAACGCTTATGAAAAAGTCGTCGACCGCCTACTTGGCTCCAAAGCATACGCCGAGCGGATGACGCTGCATTGGATGGACGTCGCCCGCTACGGTGACAGCAGTGTGCATCACGCTGACGGCCCACGCACGATGTGGCCTTGGCGCGATTGGGTGATTAATGCCTACGACACGAACAAGTCGTTCAAAGATTTTACCATCGAACAACTCGCCGGCGACTTGCTGCCGAATGCAACGGTGGCGCAGAAAGTCGCCACCGGTTTCAATCGCAACCACGGGACGACCGACGAAGGCGGGCTCATTGTCGAGGAGTATCGCGTGGAGTACGTGGTGGATCGCGTGAAGACCACCGGCAACGTCTGGCTCGGCCTCAGCGTGGAATGCGCCCAATGCCACAGCCATAAATACGATCCCATTTCCCACAAGGAATACTACCAATTTTTTGCATTCTTTAACAACAACGCCGACAGCGGCAAACAAAGTCGGGGAGGCAACGCGCCGCCGATGGTGAATGTGGTTTCTGATGAACAACAGAAACTGCGCGATGCCGCCCAAGCTCGCCTGAAAGCCGCCACCACAAAATTAGCTGCGCGAAAAAAGGCCGCGCAAGCGGACATCGAAAAATGGGCCATCACCGCCGCGCTCAAAAACCAAGAGCAACCGCCGGAACCGGATGGCCTCATCGCGCATTTGCCATTGGATCAATTCAAAAACAAAATCACAGCCGAATTAATTGGCAAGAAAACCGCTGCCAAATTAGAAGGCGACGCACTGGCGAGTGCAGGAAAATTCAGCGGCGGACTGCGCGTGATTAAGAATGGCTTCGTCAATGTGAAAGGCATCACGCCGCCGGAATGGAATGAGCCGTTCAGCTACGGCTGCTGGGTGAAGCCCGACGCGGCAAATGCCAATGGCGCGGTTTTCAGCAAAATGAATGAGGGCAACGCCTTTCGCGGTTTTGATATTTGGCTGCAACAAGGCGCGCCCGGGACGCATATCATCAACAACTGGCCCAACAACGCGGTGAAAGTTGTCGGCAAAGAAAAAACCAAAGCCAAACAATGGTCGCATATTTTTGTAACTTACGATGGCTCGGGTAAGGCGAGCGGCACACGGGTATATCTCAACGGCAAACGCCTCGAGCACAACATCGAGGCCGATGGCTTGAGTGGCACGATCCAAACACCCGTTGATTTCCGCATCGGCCGCCGGTCCAATTCAGCCCAAGCCAACAACATCGAGATCGATGACGTGCGCCTTTACGAACGCGCACTGACTGACGCCCAAGTCGCTACCTTAGCGGGCAACGACCCCATCGCGCCTATCCTCGCCATCCCGGCCGAAAAGCGGAATACCAAACAACAAGCCGCGCTCGCCAATCATTATCTTAACTCCATCGACAAAGAATACAAAACGCTGACGACCGAAAAACAAAAGGCACAAAGCGATTTATCGGCCCTAAGTAAATCCAAAATCACCACAATGATTATGGGCGATCAAGGCACGATTCGCCCTACTTACGTTCTTGAGCGCGGCCATTATTCGCATCCGCGCAAGGACGAGGTCATCAAACCCGGCGTGCCCGCATTCCTGCCACCGCTGCCAAAGGGCGCACCGCAAAACCGCCTTGGCCTCGCGCAATGGCTTACGCGCCCCGACCATCCACTAACGGCCCGCGTGGCGGTGAATCGTTATTGGTCGCTGCTCTTCGGCAAGGGGCTTGTGAAAACGGTTTCGGATTTGGGCACGCAAGGCGATTGGCCTTCGCATCCGGAGTTGCTTGATTGGCTGGCCACGGATTTTGTGAAGCACGGCTGGGACATCAAACGCACGCTCAAACAAATTGTGATGAGCGCCACGTATCGACAATCCTCGCGCGTCACCCGCGAGTTGTTCGCTCAAGACCGCTCCAACGCCCTGCTTGCGCGCGGCCCGCGCTTTCGTTTGCAAGGCGAGTTTGTACGCGACAACGCGCTCGCGGTGAGTGGATTGCTCGTGCGAAACATCGGCGGACCCAGCGTGAAGCCTTATCAACCGCCCGGCCTTTGGAACGAAGTGAGCCTCGGCGGCAACGTGCGTTTCCGGCAGGACAAAGGCGAGTCGCTCTACCGGCGAAGTATGTATACCTACTGGAAACGCTCCGCGCCTGCGCCCACGATGACCATTTTCGATGCGCCGACACGCGAGAAATGCCTCGTGGAACGCCCCCGCACCAACACGCCATTGCAGGCGCTCGCCACTCTGAATGATCCACAATTTGTTGAAGCCTCGCGGCATTTGGCGGAGCGAATGATGAAGGAAGGCGGTAAATCGCCGAAGGATCGCGTTGCGTTTGGTTATCGAGTGGTCGCGGCGCGTGCGCCTAAGGCGTTGGTTTCGCAAATCCTTTCCAGCGCGTTCAATGAAGAATTTGAGCATTACAAAAAGAATCCCGAAGCCGCCACCAAGTTGTTGGCTGCCGGTGATTCCAAACGCGACGAATCACTCAACGCCACCGAGCACGCAGCGTGGACTATCATCGCCAGCATGTTACTGAACCTGGACGAAGTCATTTCCCGTCTCTAAACATTATGAATCCACTTTACGAAAATGGCCTACTGCAAACCCGGCGGGAACTTATTTTTAATTCCGCCAAATGCCTCGGCGGCGCGGCGCTCGGCTCGCTGATGGCGCCCAACCTCATCGCTGCGCCCCGCGCTAATAATGGCATTGGCGGCTTGTCCGGGCTCCCCCATTTTGCGCCCAAAGCGAAGCGCGTGATTATGCTCTTTTTCTCCGGTGGCCCAAGCCATATCGATATGTTCGATTACAAGCCGGCGATGCGTGGCTTCCACGGCACTGAACTTCCTGACTCCATTCGCAATGGCCAACGCATCACGGGGATGACCAGTGGCCAAAAATCGTTTCCGTGCGTCGCGCCAATGTTCAAATTCAAACGCCACGGCGCGCACGGCACTTGGGTGAGCGAGTTGCTGCCGAACATCGCCGGCATCGTCGACGACGTCACGCTCATCAAAAGCATGCACACCGAGGCGATCAATCACGATCCCGCCATCACTTACATTCTCACCGGCACCCAACAACTCGGCAAACCCAGCTTCGGCTCGTGGATTAGTTATGGGCTCGGCAGTGAAAACAAGGATTTACCCGCGTACCTCGTGATGATTTCCAAAGGACGCGGCCAAAGCCAAGCCCTTTACTCGCGCCTGTGGAGCAGCGGATTTCTGCCCAGTAAACATCAGGGCGTCAACCTCCGCAGCGGACGCGAGCCGGTACTCTTCCTCAAAGACCCCGAAGGCATCGACCGCCCGCTGCGCCGCCGGATGCTCGATGGTATTGCAAAAATTAATCAGGAACAATTTTCCGAGTTCGGCGATCCCGAAACTCAAACCCGCATTTCACAATACGAGATGGCCTTTCGGATGCAGGCGAGCGTGCCGGATTTGATGGATGTTTCCAAAGAACCCAAAGCCGTAAAAGAAATGTACGGCAAAGACACCGCCAAGCCCGGCACCTTTGCCAGCAACTGCATCCTTGCCCGTCGGATGGCCGAGCGCGGCGTGCCGTTCATTCACCTCTTCCATCGCGGCTGGGATCAGCACGGCGCGTTGCCCGTGAAACTGCGCCAGCAATGCGAAGACATCGATCAACCCGTGGCCGCGCTCATCAAAGATTTGAAACAACGCGGGATGCTAGACGAAACCCTCGTCATCGTCGGCGGCGAATTTGGCCGCACCATTTACTCTCAGGGCGCCCTCTCCAAAACCAACCACGGCCGCGATCACCACGGCCGCTGCTTCACCACACTGGTTGCCGGCGGAGGATTCAAAGGCGGCTACGAACACGGCGCCACCGATGATTACAGCTACAACATCACGCGCGACCCCGTGCACATTAACGACCTCAACGCCACCCTCCTCCAACAAATGGGCATCGACCACGAACGCCTCACCTACCGCTTCCTCGGCCTAGACCAACGCCTCACCGGCGTGGAGGGTGCGAAAGTGATTCCGCAGTTGGTTGGCTAACTTTCTTCGCTGGCGTGACAGGCAAAAGTCTGCTTGCCGTCATGCTTACCGCAAGCCGGATTTCGTTTTTCGAACCACGGCACTAGCAGTGTGTCCACGAGTAATTGGAAAAGGTGGTAGAGCACCAGTGGCACTGCGCCGTAGGGGTTGGTGGCGAAGAAATTGCTCCAGACGTAGATGCCGTTGGGAAGGGTTTTTTGGGATCCGTTGAGCATCATCGCAGTGCGATCGGGCCAGTCGAAACGGAGCCAGCCGGAGAGGAGGTAATTCCAGGCGAGTAATGCGAGGTGCAGAATGGCGCACGCGGCTAAGAAACGCAGGACGATATTAGGCGCGCCTTGGAGTTGTTGGGCGCCGGAGGCGAAGCCGGTGTAAACGAACATCAAAATAATAAACTGCGGCACGATGCGAATGAAGGGGCGAATGGGTTCAGTGCGTTCCCAAAGTAATGGGCGAAGCAATTGCCCGGCAGCGATGGGGAGGAGCACCATATAAACCATCCGCAACATCATTTCGCCCACGCGAAAATCGACATCTGCGCCAATGCTAATTTCCAAGATAAATGGCGTGAGCAAAAAGGTGAGGCTATTGGAGGCGAGGGTGCAAATGAGGGCGAGTTCGCGGTTGCCGCCGGCCATCATGGTGAGGGCAATTGCGGAGGCAAGGCTGCCGGCTTGGGCGGCCATAATCATCATTGCGGGGAGGAAATGTTCATTGCCCGCGGGTGCGAACCACACGCCCAACCCAAAAGCCAAAGCGGGCGAAAATAAATAAATACTGAGCAGCACAGGAATGACGGCTTGAAAGTTGGTGGCTTGTTTCACGAGGCTTGAGGTATCCATCGTGAACCCGGCAATGCCCAGCATGATGCCGACGAAGACAGGGATGACCCAGCCGGATTCTTTAAGTGTTAACCCCGCTTGGGGTGCAATAATTCCTACGGGGATGAGCAGGATCAGCGCGGCGAGAAACCAATAACGCCGGACGAAATCGCGATTAAGATCCATCAGCGCACTCCCATCACTTTATGCAAATCGCGCGCCATCATGCCCATGGTGAGGTAGCGTTTCTCGGGGACATACTCAATGCATTTCAGGATTAGTTCTTCCAATAAAACGGGGATGTTCGGATTGAATTTGCGCGGCTTGCGGATGAGATATTTTGGGTTGAGTTGGTTAGTGAGTTTTTCCTTGGAGCTCTGACCCTCGAAGGGTTTCACCTGCGTGAGCATTTCGTACACGGTAACGCCAAAGGAATACACATCGGCGCGCTGATCAAAGCGCCAACCATTCACGACTTCCGGAGCCATATAAAGCGGGGTGCCGGATTTGCGGTCAAACTTCATCGGCGAATCGGGGATGGGTTGCGCGGTATCAAAGTCACACAAATACAACGTACCTCCGCGGCTAATGATGAGGTTCTCCGGTTTCAAATCGAGGTGCATGATCCCCTGTCCGTGGAGGTGCACTAATCCCGCGCAGAGATCGATAATCATATCGCTGAGGATTTCCTCGAGCATCGGATCTTCGCGCACGTTCATTTCGCGCAGGTTTAATCCCTCCACATATTGAAGCACGGCATACTCGCGTCCGCTGATTTTGCCGCTGTCGTGAAAGGTAATTACATTACGATGAGGGGCGAGTTTAGACATAATTTCACAACCATGACGAAACAAGGTGGGTCCATTTGATCCGGACCCGAAAGTGTCATGCATTACCCGCAAGGCAAGGCTCCGACCCTCCGGATCGGCAACCAGCCAAATCGTGGCCAGTCCGCCCTGAGCGATGCGCTCTAACAGGCGGTAGTCACCGAATTTACCATTTTCTACCAGTTGAATCTTTGTCTCCTTTGTATTATGCCGATGAGGCCGCGTACTGGGCAATCCAAACGGGGAACGGGGATTGTTTCAATAAAAATCACTTGGCGCAGCGGGGATTAGACGCTGTACTGCGGCACTTGCGACATACGGTTGCCATCCTAATTTATTTAATCTGCGTGTTTTTGGGCGCGGCACTCCTCTCGCCCCTAGCGTGGAAGGCGGTTTTTTCTGATTGGGCTTTCCTGCAATTCCTGAACGACCACGATGATTTCCACCGCTATTTCAACCGCTGCCTGTTAGGCTTGGCCTTGCTGGGGCTGGGATTGTTGTGCCGGTATTCCGGCATTCAATCTGCATTGGAAATCGGCTGGGCACATCCCCGCAAACATTGGCCGGGGCTGCGCAACGGCCTTCTACTCGGGCTCGCTTCGCTGACGGCCGCGGCTGCCCTGCCCCTCCTCACTGGCGCGCGGGAATGGCTTCCCACACCCGGACTCGCCGAATGGACCCGGCATTTCGCAAACGCTTTGCTAGCTGGAGTTTTAGTGGCAGTGATGGAAGAAACCCTTTTTCGCGGCGTGCTCTTTGGTTTGTTGCGGCGTGATTTGCCGTGGCGTTGGGCGGCGGTGATCGGCTCCCTCTTTTTTGCAGCGATGCATTTTCTGGATCAAAAACCTGAACTGGAATCCATCACTTGGGCCTCCGGTTTCTCGGCACTGCCGGCGATGGTTCACGATTTTGAGGACGACCCGTATTGGGCCGCAAAATTCATCAACCTAACGTTGGCGGGAATTATCCTTTGTGCGCTTTGGCAACACACGGGAAATCTTTTTTGCTCCATCGGCGTACACGCCGGCTGGATTTTTTGCCTGAAGACCAATGGGTTTCTCACAAAATCGACCGCTGAAACCGCATCAACCTTTTGGGGCAACGGCCAAATCAGTGACGGCTGGGCTGCGACACCCTTGCTGGCATTGATGCTTTGGTACATAATACAAAGCAATGAAGAGCGCCCTCCACCTGAATGAGGTTTTGAAGGGGCTTGCCTTCCCGGAGGTTTGCCAAGTGTGCGGCATATCACAAGCTGATGCAGCAAATGGATTCACCTGCCGAAATTGCCGCTCTCAGATTTCCCGGACTAAACCTCCTTGGTGCGAACAATGCGGACTCCCGTTTGGGGGAGCCGTGGGTGAGGCGGTCACCTGCAAAAATTGCTACGAGGCAAAATGGCAATTTGCCTGTGCGCGTTCAATTATGGCTGCCCGCGGATTGGTGCGCGAAGTTATTCATCGCTACAAATACAACCAACACGAATTCTTTGAACCGTTGATGATTCTGTGGCTGCATAGCTGCGGCTCGTTATTTCCTGACCAGCCGCAATGTATTGTTCCAGTTCCATTGCACCCGGTAAAAGAACGGGAGCGCGGCTTCAATCAAGCCGAGCGATTAGCAGCCGGAGTCGCAAAATATTTGGGATTGCCCATGGAAACAAAGTTTTTGCGGCGCGTGAAATACACCAAAACTCAAACGAATCTAACCCGCAAGGAACGCCTAGCCAATATGCACAATGCGTTTGAAGCTCCAGGCCGAATGCCATTTTCGCGCTTATTATTGATCGATGATGTGATGACCACCGGATCCACAGCCAGCGCCTGTGCGGCGGCACTCCGAGGGGCTGGAGCCGCAAGAGTGGATGTGTTGACACTTGCGCGCGGCATGCCCGATTAGTTTTGGCTTGAGGAAGAGGCATGTTTGCCCGACATAATCCCCAACGGCTGCATTGCCGTATTATGGCTGAAAAACCTAAAAAAACTCTCGGACTAGAAACCGTTGAACCGGCGGTCACACCGCCCCCCGCGGAACAGGAACCGGACTTCGAGAAAAAACCTGTAATCACCGGCACCATTCGCAAACGTGAAATCCCGCAAGGACTGTGGACCAAATGTCCCGAATGTGAGGAATTGATTTTCGACAAGGAACTGGAAGAAAATTTGAAGGTGTGCCCGAATTGCGATCACCACTTCCCCACAACCGCCCACGCGCGAATCGCGTCACTCACGGAACCGGATTCGTTCGAAGAATTTGATGCGGATATGATTAGCGTAGACACGCTTGAATTCACCGGCACTGCCGCTTACGCGGACAAGCTCGTGAAGCACCGCGAGAAAACCGGCCTGAAAGACGCGGTCATCACCGGCATCGGGCGCATCGGAAATCACGATGCGGGATTGGCAGTAATGGACTTTAATTTCTTAGGTGGCTCAATGGGGTCGGTGGTTGGCGAAAAAATCACCCGCATCGTAGAAGCCGCCACGGAACGACGATTACCCGCGATTATTATTTCCAGCAGCGGCGGCGCGCGGATGTACGAAGGGATGTTCAGCCTCATGCAGCTGGCCAAAACCAGCGCTGCCATTGCGTATCACGGCCGCCAAAAACTTCCGTACATCAGCGTACTCACCCATCCTACCACGGCGGGGGTGATGGCGAGCTACGCCAGCCTTGGTGATTTGATCATTTCTGAACCCAAAGCGATGATTGGATTTGCCGGGCCCCGCGTGATTAAAGACACCACACAAAGCGAACTGCCCGAAGGATTTCAAACGGCCGAGTTTTTGATGGAACGCGGGTTGATCGACGCAATCGTCCCTCGCACAGAATTGAAAGCACGGTTGAGCGAGTACTTGGATTACCTCTGCGGCGAACTCAACTAAAGCTTAGGCTTCAGTTTAGCATAAATTAAATCCGATGCTTCGCGATCACCAAATACGCCCACCCGAATTGATAGTTGAGTGAGGTCAGTAGATTTGCTTTTCACTTTAAATGTGACGTTCCCGAAATCACTCTGCGCGGTGATCATGCCTGAAAACGCTTTCTTGTCATTCTTCTGAACTTCAAACTTGAGTTCCTTGCATGTTTGCTCCACCGCAGCAAACACTTCATCAAAGGATTTGGATGAATCTACTTCAAGATCACCACCGACAAATTTCACTAAACCCGCACCAACCCCAACGGCGGCCACAACCAGGCAAGCGGTTTGACTCGCAATGATGACCCCGGCGACACAGCTAATTAATAATTGTTTGATTTTCATAAAGCCTCCTTGATGCCGAAGGCATCGCTGCGAAAGTAGAATCAGATTGACCTGCCGTCAAGAGAGAGCGCGAGTGAGTTATTAACACGGCCGATCCACCCAGCCGTCAAAGTCAACGCTTGCGCTGAGCTTTTGGCGATGTAAAAATAAATGCACACCAGTGGCTGACTCAACACCATTTCCCGTACCCGAAAATGAGGCCGCGCGACTTAAACTGTTGCGCGGACTGGAGTTCACACAAACCAATCTTTCGGGAGATGTGTTGACGAATGCAACGGAACTTGCCACCCACATCGCAGGCACACCTCAAGCTTGGATCGCCATGGTTGAGAAGGATTCCACCAACCGCATTGCCTGTTCGGGCTGTGAGCCGGACACCATTCCGCGTGCGGGTTCTCATTGCGCACTGGCCATTATGAATGTTGAACCCACGGTCATCAGCGATGCCACCGTTGGTGAATATGGATTTTACGCAGGGTTCCCCATTCAAATAAACAACCTCATTGTGGGGACCCTTGCAGTGGCCAGCCCGGATTTGCATCAACTTTCCGATTCGCAAATCAATCAACTGCAACTTCTTGCCAATCAATGCGGCTCACACCTGAGCCTGCAATACCGCATGGCCACCTTGGAATCTGAAAATGCCGAGTTGCTCATTCAGGAACTGGGCGTGGAGTTAGCCGAAGAAAAATACCGCAGTATATTTGAAAATGTCCAGGAAGGCATTTTCCAGACCACCGAAGAAGGCCAGTTTATTTCAGCGAATCCAATGTTGGCAAAAATCTATGGATTTGATTCGCCGGAAGATCTGATGGCTAATTTGAACGATATTTCAAGCCAACTTTATCTTGAACCGGACCGACGCAATGAATTTGTAAAGCGCATGAACGTTCAGGATGTCATTCATGATTTCCAATCACCGGTACGTCGCCAGGACGGTGAGTTGATTTGGATTTCCGAAAATGTCCACGCGGTGCGCAATAATGCAAACGAGTTGCTTTATTTTGAGGGAACAGTGGTTGATATCACTGAACAAAAGAAAGCTGAGCAAGCATTACACGCCTCAGAATTGCTGTACCATTCACTGGTCGAAATAATTCCGCAAAATATTTTGCGCAAAGACACTGACGGACGGTTTACTTTTGCCAACCAACGGTTTTGCAAACTGAACAACCGGACATTTGATGAGATTATTGGTAAAACCGATCACGATTTGTTCCCAAAAGAACAAGCGGACAAGTATCGCCGCGATGATATCCGGGTGATGGAGAATGACGAAACCTATGCCACCACTGAAATCCACACTCAACCCGATGGCACCGAACTGCACGTCGAAGCGATCAAAACCCCGCTCCATAATGAGGCCGGGGAAATCACCGGCTTGCAGTGCATGTTTTGGGATGTCACCGAACGCCACCTCATGGAGGAACAATTGGCTTACGAACGCGACTTGTTAAATGCGTTGCTAGAAAATGTTCCGGATCGAATTTACATTAAGGATACCGAGTCGCGGTTCATCCGTGGCAGTGCCGCGCTCGCCCGACGATTGAGTTTGAATTCATCCGAGGAAATCGTCGGCAAAACGGATTACGATTTCCACCCGGAAGAACAAGCGCGGGAATTCCATGAAGACGAACAACGCGTGATTCTCACCGGCAAATCGATCATCAACAAAGTAGAGCAACAAACAAGTGAAGAAGACCGAACCGTTTGGGCTTCAGTCACCAAAGTCCCGTTTCGAAACCGCTCTGGATTAGTCACGGGGATCATTGGCATTTCGCGTGACATCACTGCTTTAAAATTAGCTGAAGAAGAAAGTGCGCGCGCACGGGACCTTGCTTTGGAAGCGGCACAAGTGAAAGCGCAATTTCTTGCTGTGATGAGCCACGAAATCCGGACGCCAATGAACGGGATCATCGGCATGATCGACCTCCTGCTTTCCTCAGAACTATCAGATGATCAACGTGAATATGCCCAAACCGTCCGCACCAGCGCCGATGCGCTGCTCGATATTCTCAATGACATTCTGGACCTCTCGAAAATTGAAGCCGGGCACCTCGAGTTAGAAAAAGCAGAGTTTTCACTTCGAACCGTAATGGAGGAAGCGGTCGAACTTCACGCCCTCCGAGCTGAAACCAACCAAATCGAACTCAATGCCAATGTCTCCCCGGAATGTGAAGGGCGTTACCGTGGCGATGCAGGTCGGCTTCGGCAGGTGTTGCTCAACCTTGTCAGTAATGCCGTAAAATTTACCGAGCAAGGAGAAGTGCAGGTCTCAGTAAACCGTCAGCAGGAAACTGATGCGGGCGTTGAGCTGCATTTTTCGGTTCGCGATACTGGCCTCGGGATCAGCCCCGACGAACAGGAAAAAATATTCGAAGCCTTCCGGCAAGCTGATGGATCGAGTAACCGCCGTTATGGTGGTACCGGGCTCGGCCTTTCCATTTCGCGGCAACTCACCGAAATGATGGGTGGCCGTATGTGGCTTAAAAGCGTGCCGGGCGAAGGATCAATATTTCATTTCACAGTGCACCTAGAACATACGGCGAATGAGCCGCAGATTCCAGATAACGAGCTCGAAGGCCGCAAACTCTTGGTCGTTGTCCCGAATGATTTTGCACGCGAAGCCCTCGCCCAATACGCCAACGATTGGCACATGAACCTCACCACCGCCGCCACCGGCGAAGGCGCACGCCAACGACTCAATGACCACACACGGTTTGATCTTATTTTGGTGGATCTCGCCCTTGATGACGAAGACAGTCTGAACCTGATCCAGGAAATCCAATCCCACGAGACACATCGCGAGGCCAAAACCATTCTCCTCACCTCACGCCGACACAAGGTGGATCCCGGGCTGCTACGCACACTTGGCGTGGCCGGCACGTTATCCAAACCATTGCGCCGCAGCCGCCTGCGTCAAGTTTTGCTTAATGTAATGACGGGAGTGTTGCCTGCCCCAAAATCGGTTAAATCAAATAATGCAGCAAATCATCGTTCTCTACGCATTCTGGTCGCAGAAGACAATCCCATCAATCAACGGGTAGCCACACTGCAACTCAATCAATTAGGCCATAGAGTTGAGTTATGCAATGATGGTCAGAGTGTACTGGATACAGATATCAGCGGATTTGACATGATATTAATGGACTGCCAAATGCCCAATATCGATGGTCTGGAAGCCACCCGAACGATTCGCCAACGCGAGCAGACAAACCCCAGGCAACAAAATATATACATCATCGCGATGACCGCCAACACCCAAGAGGATGACCGAAGCGCATGTTTTGAGGCCGGAATGGATGATTTCATTTCAAAACCCGTACAACTGAAGGAACTTGAATGTGCATTGAATAAACCACTCGGATTGGAATCTGAAACTGATTCAGAAAACCCGAGCACCGTTTTGCTTGACGATTCCCAACTTGATCAGTTCCGCGCAAATGACAATGACGATATGCTCAGCGAATTGGTTTCTATGTATCTTACTGAAACAGATGGACAGATCGGATCACTCAAAACACAGCAAGATCCGGACACCGTGGCGCGCATCGCCCATCAGCTCAAAGGCAGTAGCGCCAACCTTGGCGCACGCCAGCTAGCCGATGCATTTTCGCGCCTTGAAGCTTCGGCTAACCTTGGCAATCTCGAGGCCACGGGCGACTTGATCGGAGAAATACAAGGCACATTCGATCGAACGCGGGTAAAACTCAATGCCTTGCTTGGGCATTAATCGTTGACTTTGACAACCCACCACGTCCCCTTTAGATTTACCCCAATGGAAGCACTGCACGCACCCTGGCGCATCGAATACATTCTCGGCCCCAAGCGTGCAGAAGGCAAAGGTTCCATTTTTACAACCATTGCACAATCCACTGATGACCAAGCCAACCACGTGATTGCCCGCGGCAAATCCTGCTTCGCCGTGATGAATAATTTTCCGTACAACGCCGGCCACCTCATGATCGTCCCCTATCGCGAAGTACCCGATTTGGCCGATCTCAATAACGAAGAACTACTCGAACTAATGCAGCTTTGTCGCCGATGCCAAGCCGCGCTGCGAGAAACTATGGATCCTGGCGGATTTAATATCGGCCTCAACCTTGGCCAAGCCGCCGGGGCCGGCATTCAGGAACATTTGCATTTACACGTGCTACCCCGCTGGAATGGAGACACCAACTTCATGCCTGCTCTCGGTCAAACCACCGTCATCCCCGAAGCAATCACCGAGACTGCTGCCAAACTCCGCGCTGCACTTGCACAGAATTAATATGGCGGAAACGACACTCACCTTCGACAGTGCCCGGCAAGCCCAGCAATTATTCGATAACGACCCACACAATCTCAACCTCCTGAAGGAACAACTCCAAGTAAACGCCACTGCACGCGACGGCTGGATTAAACTTGAAGGTGAGGAAAGTGCGATCGCCCGTGCCAAAATTGTTTTTGATTCCCTCCGTGAACAATTGAATTCCGGCCAACACCCCCGCCAACGCGAAATACTTAAAGCGATCCAAACCGTAAAAGAAAATGGCGCCGACGCCCTCAAAAGCCTCAACACCCATCGTATCACCACCTCTCCACGCAAGCCGCAGGTCATCCCCAAAACCATCGGCCAAAAAACTTACCTCGATGCCATTACCGCCCACGATGTCACCTTCGGCATCGGCCCCGCTGGCACGGGCAAAACCTATCTCGCCATGGCGATGGCCGTCAGCGCGCTGTACCGCGGCGAAATCTCGCGCATTATTCTCACCCGCCCCGCCGTGGAAGCCGGTGAAGCGCTGGGGTTTCTGCCCGGCGATTTGCGCGAAAAACTCAGCCCCTATTTGCGGCCCCTGCACGATGCACTCACCGACATGATGCCCGTAGAGGACGTGCAGAAACACATGGAACGCGAAACCATCGAGATTGCACCGCTCGCATATATGCGCGGGCGAACACTCAACAACGCGTTTGTGATCCTCGATGAAGCGCAGAACACCACCAACGAACAGATGTTTATGTTCCTCACGCGACTGGGTTACCATTCAAAAGCAGTCGTCACCGGCGACCCAACTCAGATCGACCTGCCCTCCTCAAAACAATCCGGCTTGGTTGAAGCGCGACTCACGCTTGAAAAGAACACAGACATTTCCATAATCGAATTCAGCAGAAAAGATGTGGTGCGACATCCGCTCGTGCAACAAATCATTGAAGCCTACGAAACCCGCCGCAGCAAATGAAACAGCTCAGCGTCGGCAACCAGCAAAGACGCTACCCCGTGGCCACCCGCGAAGCCCGCAACGCAACCGGAATATTGATGGATGAATTGCTGGAACTTGATGCTTACGATTTATCCATCCTATTTGTGAACGAAACCCGAATGGCGCAGATCAACAAAACTTACCTCCAACACGAAGGCCCCACAGACATCATCACGTTTGATTATTGCACCCCCACCCTGCTCCACGGCGAATTGGTAATTTGCCCCGCCGTGGCCAGCGAGCAAGCTAAAAAATACCGCGCCAGCCTTGGCCGTGAATTCGCACGCTACATCATCCACGGCGTGCTGCACCTCCAAGGTTTCGACGACCAAACACCCTCCGTCCGGCGTAAAATGAAGGGCGAAGAAAACCGCCTTCTTCAAAAACTTGCGCGACGTTTTCCGATCGATTCCCTTGCCCATGGATGAAAACGGGCACGGCATTATCCTGCGCGTCCGGCCCCTGACCGAGACAAGCCTCATTGTCCATTGGCTCACCCCCGAGCACGGTCGCCTTGGCACTGTAGCCAAGGGGGCGCGTCGCGCTAAAAGCACTTTCCGCGGAAAACTGGATTTACTATTTGAAGGCGGATTTGCATTTCGTCGGAGCCGAAAATCCGACCTCCACATTTTACGAGAAGTAAACATTCAAACCACCCATGCCGACCTGCGCAATGACATTCCGCGGCTTCAACTCCTTGCCTACGCCACTCGGTTCGTTGAAAGTGCCACCGAACCGGAAAACTCTTTGCCCGGAATCCACGCTATTTTCTCCACACTACTCAACCACCTTGACACCCATCCCACACGCCCCGCTCTCGTCTACGCATTGGAAATTAAACTGCTCAACGAACTGGGCCTTGCCCCTTCTCTTGATGAAGCCCGCCTTAATGACGGTACGCGCGACCTTCTTAACCACCTTGCAATTCTGAATTGGAAAGCCATCACCCAGTTGAAACCCACCCGACCGCAAGCCGAAGCCGCTCGCCAGTTTCTCGGCAACTTCATCCAACACAACCTCGGGAAAACACCAAAAGGCCGCGACACCGCCTTGGGAATTTAAGAAACTCAGCAGAACAGATTTAAATAGTCCGCGCTATACGATCGCTGCATCCACCCATTTATCGTGTTCACGAATAAGCTCCACTAAACTTTCCACGGCCTCGGCTTCGGGAATGTTGAAACGCACCGGATCGCGACCAACATATAAATTAATCTTCCCCGGCGCGCCGCCCACATAGCCAAAATCCGCATCCGCCATTTCGCCGGGGCCATTCACGATGCAACCCATGATTGCAATCTTTACCCCTTTGAGGTGCTCCGTTCGCGCTTTGATGCGCGCAGTCACTTCCTGTAAATCAAACAACGTCCGACCGCAACTCGGACACGCCACATAATCCGTCTTAAACGATCGGCAACCCGCCGCCTGTAAAATATTAAACGCCAATTGAAGCGCCCGCCCCGCACCACGTTCACCACGCACCAAGATTGCATCCCCAATGCCATCACACAATAACGACCCAATCACCACCGAAGCACGCAGCATCGCGATGTTTGATTCCAGCACAGTTTCTCCACAACCCAAGCAGTCCTTCAACAAAATTGGATTACGAATCCCCTTCAATTTCAACTGTCCCGCCAACAAACGAAACGCGGTGATGACCGGCAACCGAACACCATCAGCCACGGTGATCAACTGTGTATCGCAATTCACTGTGAATTCCCCACGCGGGTCCACTTCCATCACATTCAATTCTTCATAAACTGCCTCCGGCCGCACATCCGCGCCAGGCTTAATGCGCGGGGCAAGCTTCTCCCACGCGACTTCGGGAAGAACCACACGAACAGTTTGCCCGCCACCACATTTCACGCCCTCAGCCAATTCAATTTCCGGCGTTTCGCGCCGTTGATAATTAAACGGGTCAAAGGCCAATGGCACCTTGGGCACCTCCGTATCGACAGAACTCAGTTCAGGGATTTGTTCAATGAGATCCTTGCAGACTGCAATTTCATTCGGGGAATCTTCAGTCAGCGACACCCGAATCGTATCGCCCAATCCATCGCACAGCAGCGACCCAATTCCAATCGCGCTCTTGATCCGGCCATCTTCCCCCTCACCCGCTTCGGTGACGCCAAGGTGCAGCGGATAATTCCAATCAGGCCCTAATTCCGCCAAGCGTGCGGCCAGCAATCGATAACATTCGACCATCACCTTTGGGTTGCTTGATTTCATCGAGAATTTAAAATTATGAAAATCCCGCGAGCGGGCAATCCGGGCAAACTCCAGCGCGCTCTCCACCATCCCCAACGGCGTATCGCCGAACCGATTCATAATACGATCACTCAGCGAGCCGTGGTTCGTGCCAATCCTCAGGGCTCGTCCGCGAGTTTTGCATTCCTCCACAAGCGGTGCAAACTGCTCTTCAATGCGCGCCAATTCGGCAGCGTATTGTTCATCCGTGTATTCGCGAGCGGCAAATTTTTTGGAGTCCGCGTAATTTCCGGGATTCACCCGCACCATCTCACACCACTTCACCGCTTCCATTGCGGCGTCCGGTTTGAAATGGATATCGGCCACCACCGGCACATTTGATCCGCGCGCGCGAATGCCGGCGACGATGGGTTCCAAATTGGCCGCATACTTTTTGGTTTGCGCGGTGATGCGAACAATCTGGCAGCCCACTTTAACCAATGCCATCGACTGTTCCACGCACGCATCGGTGTCGAGCGTGCTGCAAGTGATCATCGATTGTTGAACGATGGGTTCATCGCCGCCCACCACAACCTCACCAATGTTCACTGGCCGCGTTTCCCGGCGCGCATGGCGGTAGGGTGAAGCGCAGTAGTCCATTTATTTACCGGGCGCGGTCTGCTTGATTTGTGTGTCGCGATTAAAAATGTCATGCAGCAAAGGCACCCGTTTTACATCGGCGAAAGTAACAAACAGAAAAAAGCCAAGCAACAAAACCGCAAACACCGTGGTGAAATATTCTTGCACCCGCACGCTCACTGGTTTTTTGCGCACCCATTCCACAAGTGACAATAGGATATGTCCGCCATCAAGCACCGGCACAGGCAGCAAATTCAAAATCGCAAGGTTGATATTCAGCAACACCAGAAAACTCAATGCAAGGCGAAGATCGGTGTTCACTTGAATGGATAGCATCCCAAAAATGCCAATCGGCCCGCTCAAGTCCTTGGCGCCCACGCCGGATTCTTGCCCGCGCCCGAGCGCCTTAAACGTGATCGCCACCTTGTTAAGCACATCAGAAATTTGAGCCATCGGTGTTGGGCCTGGGCGTTGTTCCACATATCGAATTGGTTCCGGTTTGAACACCAAACCAATGGGCTGAGCTAAACCGATGCCCAATCTGCCATCCCGTGGTGTGATTTTTACTGTCTGTTTTTCGTTGGCTGCAGAATCAGCAAACACATGCACCTCAGTGCCCGCAGTGGTGAACGTCACGGGATTGTTTCCCTCGTTGGCGTCGCTGGAAGTTTTGTGGAATTGAATTTCATCGCCATCAACACGCGCGAAATAGTCAACCCCAATCGCCAATCCTTCGGGAGCTTTGGTGGCGGTAATTCGCACTATTTCGCCGGTGATCAACCCGTGCTCTTCACCCAGCTCCACATAATTTCCCGAGGGCTCGACCCGCTTCAATACTTTTTGTGTGCGTTCGGTTTCGAGCGTGATTTCGTTGTCATCACTAGCGCGAATGATTCCGATAAACTGACTCACACTGCTCACCGACTCCCCATTGGCTCTGTGAATGATATCGCCCGGCCACATATCTGCATCCATTGCCGGCGTTGATTGCAGTGGCTCAAGATCCCAGCCGATTTTGCTCAACAACAAATCCCATGTGCCGTGTTCCAGCTCTGGGATCGCACCCACGGAAACGCGCGGGTGTTGCGGCGTTGCAAATGGCACGACCACTTCTTTTTTGTCACGCTCAACGGTGATGGTTTTTGGGCTGCCCGGATTCACCAATGCAAGATCGAGAAAATGATACTGACTATAAACCGGCTGATCGTCCACTTTGAGAATGCGGTCATCCGATTTGAGTCCGCTCCCGATAAAAAGACCGCCCTGATTGGCTTCGCCCAATTTGCCGACAACCATTTCGTCGTGATTATCTAACCGCAGCCGCCGGATGCCACCATCCCAAGTGCCGGCGGGCGCATCGAACGTGTGCGTTTTATCTCCCCGTACGATTTTTAATTTTACTGTGGAACCCTCGCTGTCGAGCACAGTGTAAACCACATCCTGCCACGCTTCGACCGGCTTGTCATTAATGGCAACAATTCGATCCCCCGGGCGCACGCCAATTTTATATTCCTCGGAATGCGAAGCGACATAGCCAATCACCGGCTCACTCACTTGTCGGGGCAACCCAATTTGCCAAAGCAACACCGCAATGACGATAGCGAACACCACATTCATCAATGGCCCGGCGAATGCCACAAGAATTTTTGATAATGGTGAAACCGGCGGCAACTCCTCCGGCGACCCTTCTTGATTCCTCTCTCCTTCGCCCTCCCCCCTGCCTTTTCCTTCATCTGAATCTGCCGTGCCCTCGATGGCTTCGCTTGTGAGCATTTGCGGCAACTTCACAAACCCGCCCGCGGGAATGGCACGAATGGAGTAAAGAATTCCTTCGTGTTCTTTGCTCCAAATGATGGGGCCAAAACCGATGGCGAATTCTTCCACCACCAAGCCGCGCTTGAGGGCGACCCAGAAATGGCCAAATTCGTGCACAAAAATTGCCGCTCCAAAGAGCAGGAAAACCACGCCAATGACGTACAGGATGTTTAAAATTTCAGCCATAGTTTGAGTTCAAAGTGAAATCAAGGGGCGGGAAGTTAGCAGCTTTACGGAGTTTACGCAATCCGCAATCACGCCGGTGCGAGGGCGGCCTCGCGGGCCCATTGGTCGGCGGCAAGAATTTCATTCAGCGTGGGTTTAGCCACCCAATCGTGTGCATCCATCGTGCGGGTAACGGTGCTGGTGATTTCGGGGAATGAAATTTCTCCGGCACAAAAAGCGTCCACGGCGATCTCGTTGGCGGCATTGAGTACGGCAGGCAAGGTGCCTCCCACTTCGCCGGCACGCCGAGCGAGGTTGAGGGATGGGAAACGGTCGGTGTCCGGCTCCTCAAAATCCAAACGGCCAATTTCTGCAAGACTCGTTTGCACACGATCACTGGCGGCGCGGGCCGGATGAGTGAGCGCATACTGAATGGGCAAACACATATCCGGCGTGGAAAGCTGCGCAAGCATTGAGCCATCGACAAATTCGACCATTGAATGAATCACGCTCTGCGGATGCACCACCACACGCACACGCGGCATTTCGATATCGAAGAGCCACCGCGCCTCAATCATTTCCAAACCTTTATTAAAAAGCGTGGCAGAATCGATGGTGATCTTGCGGCCCATTTCCCACGAGGGATGTTTGAGCGCTTGCTCCACGGTGATGCCGGCAAACTCGTCCGCGGGCTTTTCGCGAAATGGCCCCCCCGAAGCGGTAAGCCAAATTTGCCGCACACTTTCCGACGGCTTGCCTTCGAGGCATTGGAAAATTGCTGAGTGCTCGCTGTCCACCGCCAGCACGTTCACGCCGTGCTTGCGGGCTTCGGCCATTACGATTTCGCCGGCCATCACGAGAATTTCCTTGGACGCCACTGCGATGTCTTTCCCTGCACGAATGGCCGCCAACGCCGGTTGCAAACCCGCCGTGCCGACGATTGCGATGAGCACGATGTCCGCTTCCGGCAATGTCGCCAGTTTCAGTAAACCCTCGTCACCAAAATGCACTTCCGGTTTGCCGTTATATTCATTGGCCAATTCCTTGGCGGCGTCCGGACAATTGATGGAAATTGCGGCGGGTGAAAATTGTTTCGTCTGTTCGCGCAGCAACTTCGAATTGCGCCCGGCCGCAAGACCCACTAGGCGAATGTCATCCGGCAAATCCTCGGCCACTTTGCAGGTACTTGTACCAATGGAGCCGGTGCTGCCTAATAGAACGACGTTTTTCATTGGGCCAATCCGTACTTAAGAAACAAATACATCAAGGGGGCATTGAACAGCAGGCTATCGAGCAAGTCGAGCACTCCGCCCACACCTGGGAAAAACCCACCGGAATCCTTGAGGCCCGCTTCGCGTTTCATCAGCGATTCTACGAGATCGCCCGCCACCGATCCCACGCCAAGCAACGCCCCCAACGTCAGCGCTTGCGCCAGCGTGAAGTCACCAAAATGCCCGCCCGCGAAATGCAAAAACGCCCAGCTCGATGCGACTGAAAAAATAATTCCGCCCACAAAGCCCTCCCAAGTTTTGCCCGGACTTACGCGCGGAATCATTTTGTGTTTACCAATTAGCGACCCCGTGCAGTACGCGCCCGTGTCGCTCATTTTGCTGACGACGATGAAGTACAGCAACCACCACGCACCATCGAGGTCTGGAAAATAGCGAATTTTTTGCAACACATTCAGCAGGATGGCCACATAAAAAATACCGAAGAGCGTGGAAGCCACCGCCGCCATCCCGCGTTCATTCTCCGAAGCGCAAAGTTGGCAAATCCCCAACGCGGGAATCAAACAAATCAAAAACGCCAATTCCATTTCCCCCGCCAGCGCTGCATCCCCGCGAATCGCCAGCGCCCAAAACACCAATCCAATCAACCCCACTCCCGCTGCCGTGCCCAGTGTGACAAAGGGTGCCAATTCCCGCTTGCGGGCCATTTGGAAATACTCCAACAACGCAACCGCCCCGAGCAACGCCATGATTCCACCGAAGGCCGCCAACTTCACTTTTTCATTCAGCGCAAACAATCCTGCCATCAGTACGCCATAAAGAACCAAACTGCTGCACAAGCGGCGCACAAATGTTTGACCCTTTGAAAGTTTTACCTCCGCGTCATCAGCCATTTGCAGGAACGGTAGGGATTGAAGCTAAGTGATGTCGAGCGCGTTATTGCGACTACAGTTTTCCAAAACGCCGGTGGCGCTTGGCGTATTCTTCAAGAGCGGCGTGGAATTGGGGCTTTCGGAAATCAGGCCAGAGAGTGGGAGTGACAACCATCTCGGCGTAGGAAACCTGCCATAAAAGAAAATTGCTCAAACGCATTTCGCCACTGGTGCGAATGAGCAAATCGGGGTCGGGAATGTGATGGGTGTAGAGGTGTTTGGAAACAAGTTGTTCATCAATTTCCGCAGGATCTAATTTACCGGAAAGAGCTTTTCCTGCGATGGCGCGGGTGGCGTCGACGATTTCCGCGCGCGAGCCGTAACTGAGCGCCAACACCAACGTGAGGCCGGAATTTTTGGCAAGCGCCGCACGGGTTTTTTTTAACTGCAGCTGCACAGCCTCGGGCAGGCGATGAATTTGGCCGATGACCTCAAGCTGCACGTTGTTGCGATTTAACTCGCCCACTTCCTTTTTTAAATAATGCGCTAGGTAACGCATAATTGCATCGACCTCGGTCTTCGGACGATTCCAATTCTCCATCGAGAAAGTGTAGAGCGTGAGATAGCGCACGCCCGCTTCGGCGGCAGCTTTGATGATCGCCCGGGCAGATTCCGCGCCACGGCGATGGCCTTCCACGCGCGGCATCCCATGCTCGCGGGCCCAACGCCCGTTGCCGTCCATGATGACCGCCACGTGCAGGGGCAAAAGCTCCTGCGCCTCGGCGCTCAACTTGGACGTACGCGCGCTCACAAAAACATCGTTTGGCTCCGAGCCGGCCCCACGGACGCGATAATAATTTTTGCTCCGATGAGTTTTGAAAGCGCCTGCAAATATCGGCGTGCTTTTGGCGGCAGCCTTTTCCAGTCGGTCACCGCTGAGGTATCGCAGCACCAACCAGGGAATGTTTTATAAATGGGTTTCACGCGCTCGATGTCCTCAGCATCTGTTGGGACGTAGTCGAGCCTTTTGCTGTCAAGCCGGTAGCCGGTGCAGATTTTAATTTCCGCCAACTTATCGAGGCCGTCAATATTAGTCACTGCCAATTGATCAATGCCATTCACTTGCACCGCCTGTCGCGTGGCCACCGCATCAAACCATCCGCAACGGCGCGGACGACCGGTGGTCGCACCGAATTCGCGCCCCATGTTGTGCAGCATATCGCCAATGGAATCGTCCTCCGTCGGGAATGGCCCGCCGCCGACGCGCGTGGTGTACGCCTTGAGCACGCCGAGCACGTGATCGACGCGATTGGGCGGCATTCCGGAGCCCGTACAGGAACCACCGGACGTGGTGTTAGACGAAGTCACAAAAGGATACGTGCCCTGATCGATATCGAGGTAGGTGCCTTGTGCGCCTTCAAAGAGGATTTCCTGTTTGGCATCCAACGCATCGTGAACCATCCGCGTGGTATTCGCCACGAAGGGCGCCAGACGCCGCGCGGCTTTCCGGTAATCTTCGTGGATTTTTTTGAAGGACAACCCCTTACCACCCAGCGCACGGATGATGCGATTGGCATCGCGCAAGCGACTGCGCAGACGTGATTCAAACTTTTTGGCGTCCACCAAGTCCGCCAATCGAAGGCCGGTGCGGGCAATCTTGTCGCCATACGCCGGGCCGATGCCGCGCAGCGTGGTGCCGATTCTATTTTTGCCCTTGAGGTTTTCCGTGCACGCCTCGATGGCGCGGTGGTATGGCATCACGATGTGCGCTTTGTCGCTGATAAACAGGCGGTTCTTCACGTTCACCTTGTGCCGCTTCAACCCGTCCAACTCGCGCACGAGCGACACGGGATCAATCACCACGCCGTTACCGATGATACAGCGCTTGCGCGCACGCAGGATTCCCGAAGGGATCAAGTGCAGCACATATTGCTTTTTGCCCACGCGAACTGTGTGGCCGGCGTTCGCGCCGCCTTGGCTGCGCACCACCAAATCCGCGCGCTCGGTGAGCACGTCGATGATTTTGCCTTTGCCTTCATCGCCCCATTGGGCGCCGATCAGAATTGTGTTTGCCATAAGCCAAAAAACAAAAAGCCCCGTCGAGCGGGGCAAATACGATTGCTATTTGCCGGAGGAGAATGGTGGTCGTTTTGGGCGCTGTCAATCAAATCCCTTCCCTCACGAGCAAGGCACCGCTATCTTCCGCGCATGTCGTTGCCGGCTGATTATCATATGCACACACCCTTGTGCCGCCACGCGAAGGGGGAACCCATCGAGTACGCGGCGCGCGCGCTGGAATTGGGATTGCCGGAGATTGGCTTTAGCGATCACTCGCCAGTGGAGCACGATGATCAGGATAACTGGCGGATGCTCGCCGGTGAACTGGATGAATACGTCGCCAAAGTGGAACTCGCCCGCGAGACCTACCCTGCTCTGCCCATTCGGCTGGGGTTGGAAGTCGATTTCATCCCGGGCCACGAGGCGTGGATTGAGGAAATGGCGGGCCGCTACAATTGGGATTATTTTATTGGCTCCGTCCATTACGTCTCCGGCAAATGGGATTTTGATAATCCGAAGTACATCGCCGAGTGGGACAACCGCGGCGTCGACGATGTGTGGGCGGAATACTTCGAGCGCCTCACGGCGGCGGCTGCATCGGGGTTGTTCCAAATCATTGGCCATCCTGATTTGCCCAAAAAATTCGGCCACCGCCCCACACACGATTGCACGGATTTATTTCAGGAATTTCTCGACGCCTGCAAAAGCACCGACACGTGCATTGAGCTAAACACCGCCGGCCTTCGCAAAGATTGCGCTGAGATTTATCCGAGCTTGGATTTTCTGAAACTCGCGCGCGCGGCTGACATTCAAATCACCTTCGGCGCGGACGCCCACGCGCCGCACGAAGTGGGGATGAATTTGGAGGATGCGATGGAGTTGGCGAGGACGGCGGGGTTTGATGAATGTTGCCGTTTTGTCGGGCGTGAAAAAAGTGTGGTGGAGATTTGAATTGCCAAGCAGTTTAATAATTATCGGGCGATGCCGCGTTGGCTGGATTGGAGGAAGTTTAGTAGGTGCTCAACTTCGCGTGAGGTTTCAACTTCTTGAATGGCTTTGTCGATTGAGTTGGCGAGGGTGAGGTCGCCTCGGAAGATAATTCGGTGCGCTTGTTTCAGGGCGGCTTGGGATTCAGCGCTGACTTCGTTGCGCTTGAGGCCTTCTTTGTTTAGGGCGCGGGTGGTGGCGGGGTTGCCGTCGGCCATCATATATGGGGGGATGTCTTGGACGACTTTGCTGCAACCGCCGATGATGGACATGGTGCCGATGCGGCAGAATTGATGCACGGCGGCGAGGCCACCGATGATGGCGCGGTCTTCGACGGTGACGTGGCCAGCGAGGGTGGCGACGTTGGACATCACGATGTGATCGCCAAGCTGGCAATCGTGCGCGACGTGGGTGTAGGCGAGAAGATTGTTATGAGAACCGATGATGGTGGCGTCGCCATCGTCGGTGGCGCTGTGGATGGTGACGTATTCGCGGAGGGTGTTGTGCGAACCGATGCGGGTGTGGGTCGTGCCGCCGGAATGTTTGAGGTCCTGCGATTGGAGGCCGATGCTGGCGAAGGGGTAAAGGGTGTTGGTTTCGCCGAGCTCGGTGTGGCCATCGATAACGATGTGGGAATGGAGGATGCAGCCTTGGCCGAGCGTGACGTTCGCGCCGATGACGCAATAGGGGCCGATGTGGCAGCCTTCGGCAATGTGTGCGCCAGGCTCGATGACGGCGGTGGAGTGGATTTGGTTCATTGTGCTCAGGACTCGTCGTTGTCGATGAGCATAAAGGTGATGAGCGCGCCGCTGACTTGTTCGCCGTTGACGAGGCATTTGCCTTGGGCTTTGCCGATCTTGCCGCGGGATTTGGTGAGCTCGACGTCGATGGTGAGGGTGTCGCCGGGGAGAACGGGTTTGCGCCACTTGACATTTTCGGCGGCCATAAAGTAGGCGAGCTTGCCGAAGTTTTCGGCTTTCTTGAGCATCAGGATTCCCGCAACTTGCGCGATGGCTTCGAGCTGGAGCACGCCGGGCATGATGGGGTGGTTTGGGAAATGGCCCTGAAAATACGGCTCGTTGATGCTGACATTTTTCTGCGCGACGATGTGGTTGCCATTGATGCTGGTGACGCGGTCGACCATCAGGAACGGATACCGATGCGGCAGCACTTTCATGATTTGGTTTACGTCAAGCTGCGCGCCGTCTTGCACGATGGTTTCGGTAGCCTTTTCTTCCACGGCGACTTTTTGGGGGGGGGCGTTGGTGGCGGGGGGAGCAAAGGTTTGGGCGGCTTGGGTAGGCTTGCGAATTTGAGCGACGATGCGGCGGGCCATCTCGCAGTTGGCGGCGTGGCTGGGC
Organism: Limisphaerales bacterium; assembly: GCA_014382585.1. Classification (NCBI taxonomy): domain Bacteria; kingdom Pseudomonadati; phylum Verrucomicrobiota; class Verrucomicrobiia; order Limisphaerales; species Limisphaerales bacterium. The sequence goes on from JACNJL010000041.1 coordinate 126,382, forward strand.
AACACGGCAACGATGTGCGCCCCGATGGGGCGACCGATCAGTGAGAGGTCACCGATGATGTCGAGAATCTTGTGCCGCACAAATTCATCGGGATAGCGAAGTGGTTCGTTGGTGAGCACGGCGTCGTCGCGGATGACGACTGCGTTTTCTAAACTGCCGCCTTTGATCAAGCCATTATTGTATAAGTGCTCGATTTCTTCGTAATAGCAAAAGGTGCGGGCGCGGGATATTTCTGCGCGCCAACTGTCGGGATTGATTTCGATGCTGAAAAGCTGCGTGAACCGACCGTTATCGCCAGCACTGGTGCAGGTGATTTTTAAACGGTCGTGCGGGAAGGCGGTCATTTGCGAGCCGCCGCTTTGCAAATTGATGGGGGCTTCGAGGGAGTAACTTTCGCGCGGCGCATCCTGTGCGGCGATGCCGGTAGCCTCAATCATCTTACAGTACTCGAGCGAACTGCCGTCGGCGATGGGAGGTTCGTTGGCGTCAAGCTCAACGATGGCGTTGTCGATACCGGCACCGGCAAAGGCGGCAAGCACGTGCTCGACGGTGTGGAGTTTGACGTTGCCTTTGGAGAGTGTGGTGGAGCGGTTGGTGTCGGCGACATTCTCCACCACGGCTTCGATTTCCGGCTGACCGTCGAGATCGACGCGCCGGAATCGAATGCCGTGATTGGGCGGAGCAGGCAAAAAGGTCATATTGACCTTGTTGCCGCTGTGCAAACCAATGCCGCTGTAAACGGCTTGGCTTGCCAGTGTTTGTTGGTTGAGCACGCGGGGTTTTAACCCGAATGCCTACCATTTTTCAAGACTATTGCCGGAACTACGCTTCGACGGGATCGCCGGTCTCTTCGGCTTCGCGGTCAGCAATGGCCGCTTTGCGGGAGAGGCGCACCTTGCCGCGCTCATCCACGCCGAGACATTTCACCCAAATTTGGTCGCCCATTTGGACGATGTCTTCGACGTTTTTGACGCGGGACTGAGCGAGCTCGCTGACGTGCACGAGGCCGTCGCGTCCGGGCAGGAACTCCACGAAACAGCCGAAGTCTTTAATCGTGACCACGGTGCCCTGATAGAGCTTGCCTTCCTCGGGCTCTTCATCGCTGACCTCACGCTTCTCGCGTGCAGGACCGGATGATTCGCCGCCGGTCTCGTCGACTTCGCCATTCATTTCGGCCATCGCCGCTTTGCGAGAGAGCTTCACCTTGCCGCGCTCGTCTACGCCGAGGCATTTCACGTGAATCTTGTCGCCTTCTTTGACGACATCCTCGGTGCGATTGACGCGCTGGTTGGCCAGCTCACTAATGTGGCAGAGTCCGTCTTTGCCCGGCATGAATTCCACGAAGCAGCCGAAATCTTTGATCGTGACAACGGTGCCGTGATAGATTTTGCCAATCTCGGCTTCGGCAGTCATTCCTTCGATTTCCTCGATGGCAACTTTCATGCCTTCGGGATTGAGCGAGTAAACATTAACCGTACCGTCGTCCTCGATGTTGATTTCGCAACCGGACTCCTCGACGATGCGTTTGATATTCTTTCCGCCCGGGCCGATGATCATTCCAATCTTGTCGGGGTCCACCTTCAGCTGCGTGATGCGTGGAGCATAAGGGCTCATCTCGCCCGGCTCGCTGATGGTTTCGTTCATCGTGTCGATGATCGCATGACGCGCCACGCGCGCGGCCTCGATGGCCTCTTCCATGATATTCATCGGCAAGCCCTTGAGCTTGAGATCCAGCTGGAAGCCGGTGATGCCTTCCTTGGAGCCGGCGATTTTGCAATCCATATCGCAGAATGCATCTTCCCAACCCATGATGTCGGTAAGGATGCGGTACTCTTCGATCTTCTCGTTTTCGTCGAGCTTGGTGCAAATGCCAATGCTAATACCGGCGCACGCGCCCTTGAGTTCAACGCCCGCGTTCATCAACGCCAAGCTGCCGCCACAAACACTGGCCATTGAGCTGGAGCCGTTGGATTCGAGAATCTCAGCGATCAATCGCACGGCGTACGGATAGTTGTCATCCATCGGAAGCATCGGGAGCAGTGAACGCTCGGCGAGCGCGCCGTGGCCCACCTCGCGTCGGCCGGGGCCCATGATGCGGCCGGTTTCGCCAACTGAATAGTTGGGGAAGTTATAATGCAGAAGGAACTGCTTGCGATCCGGGCCGCCGGTGTAGCTGTCGAAACGCTGGGCGTCGTCAGTAGTGCCGAGGGTGGTGGTCACGAGTGCTTGTGTTTCGCCGCGTGTAAAGAGCGCCGAACCGTGAGTGCGGGGCAGCACGCCCACTTCGCACTGAACGTCGCGCAACGTGTCGAGCGAACGACCGTCGAGACGCTTGCCCTTCTCCAAAATCAGGCCGCGCAGTGCGGTCTTTTGGATGTGGTAAAACGCTTGTTCCACCACGGGGCCGGTGACTTCGTCTTCACCGAATTCCTCGCGGAGTTTGGCGGCCACTTCGTCTTTGATGGCGCTGACTTTGCGTTCGCGCTCGAGCTTGGCCACGGTGAGCAACGCTTCCACGATGCGATCGCCGCCGCCGAGTTCCTCGGCTTTTTCAAAGATAGCGGGCGGCACCACGAACAGTTGATCGCTGATGTCGCGCTTTTCTTTGCCACATTTTTTGACAAGCTCTTTCTGAGCTTCGATCTGCGGGATACAACATTCCTGGCCAAACTTAAGGGCCTTAATGAAGTCCGCTTCGGTGATTTGATCCGCCGAGCCTTCGTACATCACCACGTCGGTTTCATTACCCACGTAAAGCAAGTCGAGATCGCTCTCGGCCATTTCGTCGTTAGTCGGGTTAGCGACAAACTTGCCGTCAATACGCGCCACACGCACCGCGCCCAACGGGCCGGCCCACGGGATGTCGCTCACCATCAACGCGGCGGACGCGCCGAGGATGCTCATCACATCCGGCTCATTCTCGCCATCGGCGCTGAGCAACAAGCCGTACACTTGGCACTCGTTGAACCAACCCTTGCTGAAGAGCGGGCGGATGGGGCGATCGGTGAGGCGGCAAGTGAGAATCTCTTTATCACTTGGGCGACCTTCGCGGCGGAAATAGTTGCCGGGAATGACACCACACGCCGAGGCGCGTTCGCGGTAATCCACTTGTAGTGGGAACCAGTCCTGGCCGTCACGGCCTTTGGTGGCGGCGACGACAGCCGTCATGACAATCGTCTCGCCCATTTGCACGGTCACAGTGCCATCAGCCTGTTTGGTGATGTGGCCACTGCCGATCGTGATTTCTTTATCGCCAAATTTGGCGGTTACTTGATGTTCAGTCATTTTCTTTCTTTGCGTTTATGTTTGGCCGTTGGCCAAGAGAAACTTCAGTCAAAATCCCCGCGAGGACGCTGAATGAAATCACTCCGCCAATGGCACGTGTTTTTTGATGGATTTGAACTGGCGCGGCGGATGAATTCCCGCCGGCAAGAGAAGCCAACGAACTAACGAATGCTCAGCCGCTTTTTCAAGTCGACCACATGATTCGTGTCGTGTCTGTTTCCAAGATACCGCAACAACCGTTTGCGTCGGCTCACCATATTGAGCAGCCCGCGGCGGGAGTGGTGGTCTTTCTTGTTCTGGACGAGGTGTCGCTCCAGATGTTTGATGCGGCGACTAAGCACCGCCACTTGAACGTCCGCCGAGCCGGTGTCCGACTCGTTAATGCGAAATTCCTGAATTGCCTCTTGTTTGACTTTCGGGTCCATCTATTTAATATGCGGCGGGGAAAGTAGGTTGCCCGCCTGTACTTGTAAAGAGAGAAAGTGACATTTTTTTAGCCGAGTAACAAGGGGTTTCTAGTAGATTTACCTGTGAGATTGACAAAACTTCCACAAAATGTGCAGTCTCCGCCCGTCGGCAGAGTAGCTCAGTTGGTTAGAGCGGCGGTTTTCTATTCAGCCCAAGCACTTGTCCTTCAGGGAACCGTGCAACGGCGGTTGCGAAGTCAAGTTCTTGCTACTGCGATTTTCCGGAAGGGTTTGCCCCTTCTGATCCCTCGCCAAGTTGTCCGGATTGTTTGCCGTTGCTCAGCTTCCGGTTGATTCCAGCTGCCGTAACTCGGATGCTGTCCTGTATATCGACGGGTGCTCCACCATCAGCGGATTGCCCATTCGGTGCGACTGGGCCAGTTGCTCCGCCAGCTCCGGGCTGATCGGCTGGCAGTCCGGTTCCGGCTCCAGCTTCAGCCAGTATTCCGGATTGGTTAAGTCCTCTTTCATCAGTCGGTTCCCCGCGCCACAACGCATCGTAATGCGCCTTGCGTTTCTCAAAGAACTCCATTTGCCCCAGTTTGTCAAGCAGCTCTCCCTGGCTTTCAATCGGCCCGGCTTGTATCCGCTTGTCCATCTCCGCCTGCGCCTCCATACGCCGTCGCAGCGCCGCATCCTCACGCTGGGTTTGCTCCGCGTGGAACCCCATAAACTCCTGACCCAATTCCTTCTCCAACGCAACCCGCTCCGCTTCCTCCACCTGCGTCAACCGCCCCTCCGCAGCCTTCGCTTGCAAAGTCTTTACTCGCCGGACAGCTTCGGATTTAGAGCCATATTCAGGGCCATCTTCACGCAACGTTTCGCCTTGACGATCCACGCTTTCCTTGGTAGGCAAGCTAGCAGACTCCAGTTGGCTTCCAAACCGGGGGGCACGAGATCTCTCGGACGTTTTGAGCCAGCTGCGAGTCTTCTCTTTATTCCAATACCGAGTCTTCCCCTCATCGATCCAACGCAACAAATGATCCAAGTCCCGCCCGCGCACCGAGTCAAATACCATAACCGGATCACTCAAAAGACCCGGCAATTCTCCTAACATCTCTCGGGACAGTTGATGCTTTTCAACTTTATCATCCAGCACTGAACCATACTTAGCCGCCGGTTCGCGTAACGTTTCCTTGGGTGAAAAGAAATATTCTCCGTTCTCCCGCTTGACACCCCGAAGCAGGTCGATTACCTTGATCTTGCTCGGTTCGCTGGGCGCGCCCGTTAGAGGGGTGTTTTTCGGAATTCCGCGAGCACTAATTATACCAACGGGCGCTTCAATTACTTTAATCGCATCGTTACTTTCTGAGGAGGGTTCATCCGTCCTCGGACGAGCATTGGGAGTGCTGGCAGTTTCCGCTGGTGCCCCCAAATGCACTTCCCGCATCCCCCTCAATATTCCGAGGCAAAGTCCGCTGCTCAATATTCAGTAACACCTCACCCGCCGACCCATCCCCTTCAGAACCTTCGTTCTTGGGGTTGACATTTTTGGAATCAGAATCATTCTCTCCCTGAGCTTTCTGGGTGGGTAACGGACCCGGCTGATCCCAGTGAGCGAGCTTCCAGTTCCAGGAAAACTGGAGCTGCACCACTCTTATTTTGGATTAAATACATCCCCTTCCACTTGTTACTGGGGTTGACATTTTGAGAATCGGCGGTAGGTTTAGCAGTGCCATCTGGAGTATAAACCGGCGGTGGACTGGACTTGACGCCAGTCTTGGCAACAACCCAGGCTGATCTAGTTGTCAGTCTGGGTTCGTTTCTTTTAAAAGATTTCTCAATCACCCTCAGAATCTTCGTTCTTGGGGTTGACATCTTGGGAATCTGGAGTGCTTTGATTCGTCGCGGTGCGAGTTACAGGCTCGGATGATTCTCCACTACGGGTACCCAGTGCCGAGTACACTGGGGGCATGCCACTTTCCCCTCATAAATTATCCTTCAGGTTGACATCCTTAAAATCTTGAGTATCTTGTCTGTGGAGAGCGTCAGCATCAGGCCCGGACGGGCTGGCGGGCTCTGCCGCCAGTTCCGGGAACACTGGGGGTGCACTTTCTCGGAAGCTCCCGGGCTTTGAGAGATACCAGAACCAGAATCTGTGTAGGTGGTTGTGGGATTAACCCCTGCGCCACCATCTTCCACTTCCGGCTCCCTCGGTGCGCCGTAGAGTGATCAATCGCAACTGTACACTATGCCAAAAATAAAATTTACCGAAGTGATTGGATTTATGCTGATTAGCTTGCCCTTCATTTTAATTGGAGTATATGCCCTGATGCCACACCGCGTGTTGCTACAGTTTTTTCATGAGGACGTTCAAGCCGCACAGCAGGTTGTTGATCGTCAGCAAATCCTCAGCCAAATCGAATACGGATGGCCCCGGATTTTTCTCGATTACGCAGCATCTGCCTTCACAATCGTCGTTGGATTTTCTACAATTGCAATCGGATACATGTTTGCTAAATGGAAAATAATTGACGATCACACGAAAGAACTCAGAAAGGCAAAAAAAGCTCAAGAAGCCCTAAAAACAGAAACCCACTAAATTCATCCTAACCCCAATCCAGCAAGCCATTTCGAGATGATACACAGAAAGACGCACCTGTGAAACACGCCTCAAAGCCTAAACCATCCAAGATTGACAAAACTTCCACAAAATGTGCAGTCTCCGCCCGTCGGCAGAGTAGCTCAGTTGGTTAGAGCGGCGGAATCATAATCCGCATGTCGGGGGTTCGAGTCCCTCCTCTGCTACCATTTTCCCCGTTTTTTGGGTAAAACTTCAATAACCCGCTCTTGACCGCTTGCCGATCGCATCTCTATCGTCCCCCAACTGCAAGACGCACACTATGTTTGACGGTATCAAAAGCTTGTTTTCCAATGACATTGGCATCGATCTCGGAACCGCCAACTCTTTGGTTTTCTTGAAAGATAAAGGCATTGTGCTGCGCGAACCCTCCGTGGTGGCCATCCAAGCCGGTACCAAAAACGTGCTCGCCGTGGGCAACGAAGCCAAGGCAATGCTCGGGCGCACCCCTGGCAACATCGTTGCCATCCGCCCAATGAAAGACGGCGTGATCGCGGATTTCGATGTGACCGAAGCAATGCTGCGCGCTTTCATTTCCAAAGTCCACCATCGCAAGCTCGTCGAGCCGCGCGTCGTCGTAGCCGTGCCCTCGGGCATCACCGAAGTGGAACGCCGCGCGGTGGAAGACTCCGTGACGCGCGCCGGGGCCCGTGAATTTTATCCCATCAAGCAACCGCTCGCCGCCGCCATCGGCGCGGGGTTACCCGTGGCCGAGCCCGCCGGGAACATGGTGGTGGACATCGGCGGCGGCACGGCGGAGATTGCGGTAATCTCACTCGCCAACATCGTACAAGCCACCAGCCTGCGCGTGGGCGGCGATCAATTTGACAATGCAATTATCGGGCACCTGAAAAATGCCCACAACCTGAAAATCGGCGAACGCACTGCCGAGGAAATCAAACTAAAAATCGGGTCCGCCTTCCCCTTGGAAGAGGAAATGACGATGGAGGTCAAAGGCCTCGCCATCAGCTCCGGGTTACCCCGCACGGTAACCATCCGTTCAGAGGAAATCCGTGATGCTCTCAAGGATCCGCTCTCGAGCATCTTGGAATCCATCCGCCAAATCCTTGAGCAATGCCCGCCCGAACTGGCAGGCGACCTCGTGGATCGCGGCATTGTGGTGGCCGGCGGCGGTGCGCTCCTGCGCGGCATCGACCGGCTCATTGCCAAGGAAACCCAACTGCCCGTCTCCATTGCAGACGAGCCGCTCATTTCCGTGGCCAATGGCACCGGAATGGTTCTGAGAAATATCGATTTTTGGAGGCGCGCCGCCGCCTGATTCCCCGTTGCGTTCGCCCGGGCAACATGCCCCCGGGCAAATGAATTTAAGGCCATACGTTTATGCCACTGGCTTTGTGCTGGGGCTCGCGGCAGTGCTCTTCGCACTGTCACCGCAAGCGGCAAGGCAGGTGAAACTTGCCTCCGGCAGCTTTTTCGTCCCTCTGTTTTCTGCAGAAACCGGCCTCCAACGCGCCCGCAATTTCGCCGCCAACAAAACCGCCACGCGCGAGGATTTGCTCGACCAAAATCGGCGGCTCGCCCTCACCAACGAAGTCCTTCGCATTCAAATCCAACAACTCCGCGCCACCGCCGAAGAAAACAAAGCCCTGCGCGTTCAAGTTGCCTTTGCCGCCACCAACCAATGGAAGCTCCGCCTTGCCCAAGTCATCGGGCGCGACCCCGCCAATTGGTGGCGCACGTTGCAAATCAACATTGGTTCCCGCCACGGTGTGCGCGAAGGCTTGCCCATCCTCACGCCTGAAGGCCTCGTGGGGCGCGTCCACGAAGTACATCCCAACCGCTCGCGCGTCGCACTCATTGGCGACCCTGCCTGTCGACTGTCCATCAACGTCCAACCCTCGCGCGAGAACGGCATCCTCACCGCCGACGGCGCCACGGTCTTTGATCACACCATCGTAAACCTCCAATTCCTGCCCGCCCACACCGCCGCGCGTGCGGGCGACCCGGTGGTCACCAGTGGCCTCGGCCGGCTTTTCCCGCGCGGTATTCCGGTCGGCAAACTCCTTAGCGTCGCGCCTGCTCCCGGCGCGCTCAACTCCAACGCGCGCGTAAAACTTGCCGTGGACTCCTCACGCCTCAACGAAGTCTGGGTCATCCTGCCATGAAAACGTTTTACGCACTCGGCCTGTTGGTGATCGCGCTCCTTGCGCTTTATCTCGCAAACACCCTCGAATGGCCTCAACGCATCACCGGAACCCGCATCGATCCCTTGCCCGCGTTGATGGTCTGCGCCGCCCTTCGCGCTCCCGTGCTGGCTATCACTCTGCTGGCGGCCCTCGGTTCACTTTGGCAAACTTCACTGTCCGCCGATCCCCCCGGTATCAGCATGATTCCGCTCTTCGCCGTAGGAGTCGCCGTATCGCTCAACCGCCGGGCCATCCACACCCGCCTTTGGGGCGCGCGCTTCGCCGTCGCCGCCGCGGCCGGTGCGCTTGTGCCGCTTGTGAGCGTGGGATTTCTAATGATACTTGGGCGCGACCCCTTGCTCGGCTGGTTTTCGCTTTGGCAATTAGCCGTGATGAGTCTCGCCAGTGGACTGCTCGCCCTGATCTTTTTTCCGCTACTCCAATGGCTCGATAAAACGGTCGAAGATCAACCCCTCGCCGCGCCTTACGACACCACCACCCAAATCAACCGCAGCCCACACTAATGCCCCGCCCTGCCACGGTAAATGACGACCATCGCCTGCACCTCGCCGGTGCGGCTTTGTTATTAGGGTTGGCCGTGCTGCTCGGCGGCCTCGCTTACGTGCAGGTAATCACCGCGTTGGAGCACGAAGCAGAACAGAAAAATCAATCCCGCCGCACCGTACGACTACCCGCCGTACGCGGCTCCATCCTCGATGCGCAGGGCCGCCCGCTGGCGCATGACCGGCCTTCCTATGTCATCCACGCCTACTTGGATGAACTTCGCCAACACTTTCGTAAAGCCTGGCGCGAAGCCCCGCACGATACCCGCACCGAGGCCGGCGTACGCCATCAAGTGGTGGGCGATTTCATTGCCGCACTCCAGCTCGACCAGCCGTTCACACTCACAAAGGCACAATTACAAAAGCACTTTATCGAGCAACTCGCCCTACCCATTCCCGTGATGCGTGATTTATCGCAAACCAACGTGGCGTGGTTTATGGAAAACGCATGGCGCGTTCCCGGCATGGATGTGGAGGCGCAACCGCACCGGCATTACCCTTCCCAATCCGTGGCGCATCTCGTGGGCCGATTGCGACGCCCACAATCCATTCCCGATGAAGATCACCCCTACAACTATCGGCTGCCCGATTTCACCGGCGCGATGGGATTAGAACAAACCTTTAACAACACGCTGCGCGGCAGCGCGGGCACCAAAAGTTTACTTGTCAACAATCTCGGCTACCGCCAGCGCGAAGAAATCGTAGTCGCCCCGGAGCCCGGCAACAATGTGGTGCTCACCTTGGATCTCGCAATTCAGGATGCCGCTTACCAAGCTCTCACGGAAACCGGCCGCAAAGGCGCGGCGGCCGTGGTGATGAACGTGCAAACTGGCGACCTCATCGCACTGGTGTCGCTGCCGGTGTTTGATCCCAACGCATTTATCCCCGGCATACGCAGTGAACTTTGGAGCGAATACCGCGAGGCACGCCCAAGCCCGTTGCTCTTTCGCGCCACCCAGGAGCGCTATCCGCCGGGATCTATTTTCAAAATTGTTTCCGGCCTCGCCGCGTTAGAAGCCGGCGCCAATCCCACCAACTTTGTTTACAACCCCGGTTACGCAAAAGTGGGACGACGGCGGATTGACGACACCGCTCCGCCGGGGCATTACGATTTTCGCGAAGGCTTCAAGCACTCAAGCAATACTTACTTTATCACTCGCGCCATCGAAACCGGCGCGGACAAAATTATCTCGATGGGCGAGCAATTTTTCCTGCGCGAAAAAACCGACCTCCTCACGCGGCAGGAAGCCAATCCGCAATTCCCAACTTTGGCCGATGTCCAAAACCGCAGTCATTGGCAGGATGGCGACACCGCAAACCTGTCGATTGGCCAGGGCCCCGTGGCGGTGACGCCGCTACAAATGACGGTGATGACCGCTGCGGTAGCAAATGGCGGTAAAGTTTTTTCACCGCGCGTGGTCGACCGCATCACATCGGTGGATCCCACCCGCGCCAATGAAGCCAAACAATTTCCACCTGCCAAAGTACGCGGTACTTTAAACGTAAAACAAGAAAGCCTTGCGCACGTGCAACGCGCGATGCTTGCTGATGTCGCGGATGATGACGGCACCGGCAAACGCGCCCGCATCGAAGGCTTTGCCGTGTGCGGCAAAACCGGCACGGCCGAAGTCCGCAACCGCGAAGGCCGCCACAAGATCACATGGTTCGCTTCGTACGGCCCTTTTGAAAAACCAAAGTACGCGGTGGTGGTGATGGTTGAGCGCGGTGCGTCCGGCGGCCTTACCTGCGCGCCGGCAGCCAAGAAAATTTATGAAGCGCTCATCGCGCGCGACAACCCCAACCACATCGCCGGCAACTGATGAAGTTTATCGAACAACTCATCCCATGGCATCGGCTCGACCGATTGTTGCTACTGTGCCTTGCGGGTTTGATGGCGTTCGGGGTGCTCTTCGTTTACAGTGCCACGTACAACAACGACACATACACCGGCGCGCATTGGCTCCGAATGCCACATTATAAACAAATCATTTTTTACGGCATCGGCATCGGCGCGGCCTTCGTGTTGTGCCTGCGCGACTATCAACAAACGGCGCGTTGGGCCAATGTGTTTTACTGGCTCAGTCTCATTATGCTCGTCGCGGTGCTGATCCCCGGCATCGGCTCGGTGCGGTTTGGCGCGCGGCGGTGGTTTGATTTGGGGGTCACTCAATTTCAGCCATCGGAGCTGGCGAAGGTGGCTGTGGTGCTGGCGTTGGCGCAATTCCTCAGTCGCCCCCCCAAGGAATTAAAGGAGCCCAAAGTGCTTCTCAAAGCCCTCGCACTGGCGGGCGTGCCCTTCGCGCTAATCTTTTTGGAGCCGGATTTGGGCTCGGCACTGACGCTGTTGCCACCGGCTTTGGTGATGCTTTACGTGGCGGGTGTGCCGGGCGGTTTCCTGCGAAAATTAGTGGGCGGAGTCGTGATTTTCGTGTCATTGGTGCTGGCCTACGTATTTTTTATGCCAAAAGACTGGAAACCGATACAGTTTCCGGACTATCAAAAGCGACGGCTGATGGTGTACTTCAATGTGGACTACGCCAGCCAGTACGCCGGAGCAGGTGCTTCGCAAGCGGAAATCCGCCAGGCGCGTGCGCTGCAACGGCAGGATTCGTACAACGTCGTACAGGCGATGATCTCGGTGGGTTCAGGTGGGCTCACGGGCAAAGGCTGGAAACAGGGCATCCAAAATGCCCACGGCTACCTGCCACGGGGCGTGGCGCACAACGACTTTATTTTTTCGGTGATCGCCGAGGAGAGCGGGTTTGCGGGCAGCACGTTGGTGATTCTGCTGTACGGCGGCATCATCGTGGCGGGCATCCGCACGGCCAGCCAGTGCCGCGACCGGCTCGGAAGACTCATCGCCATCGGAGTGGTCACGCTGTTGTTCAGCCACGTGTTTGTAAACATCGGGATGAACATCCGGATGGTGCCGGTGACGGGGCTGCCATTACCGCTGCTCAGTTCGGGCGGCTCATCGGTGGTGTGTTCGTTACTGGCACTTGGGCTATTGCAAAATGTGCGGCTCTATCAACGAACAATTTAATTAACAGTTTAAACAGAAAGAAACTTTACAAATGAGTAACAAACAATTTAGTCGCCGAAAAAAAAATCAACGATTCCGTCCCAGTGGCGGAATGAAAAATAAACCCCCGCGGGAAGAACCCGTTGAAAAAGGCCGGGCCAATATCGAGGACGGCCGCGTGCTCGATGAACCGGTTTATGAAAAACACCACGAACCGGAAATTCTTGCCGCTGAAAATGAAGCCGCCGGCATCAAGCCTGAGCCGGAAGAAGTGGCGGAACAAACCACTGAGCCTAACCCCAAGGAGCCCGCCGAAGAAAAAGGCGTGGTGGCCTCCGTGAAACGTGCCGCCCGTAAAATCATCCGTAAACTTCTGCCCAAACAGGAATCCGATAAGGAAATCATCATCAGCGCTGAATCACTCGAAACCCGCGTGGCGCTGATGGAAAAAGGTGTGTTGGAAGATTTCACCATCGAACGTAACAACGACGAACGCATTGTTGCCAGCATTTATAAAGGCAAAGTACGTAACCTCGAGGACCGTCTTGAAGCCGCCTTTGTAGACATTGGCATCGAAAAAAATGCCTTTCTGCACTATTGGGACATCACCCCCACCAACCTCGACAACCGATACGAAATGGTGGAACGCAAAAACAAACCGCGCAACACCCCCCGCCTCACGCGCAAGGATATCCCCAAAAAATACCCGGTTGGAAGCGACATCGTCATCCAGGTCACCAAAGGCCCCATCGGCACCAAAGGCCCGCGCGTCACCACGCACCTCGCCATCCCCGGCCGATTCATTGTGCTGCTGCCTGCGTCCGATCAACTCGGCATTTCCAAAAAGGTGCAGGACCCGAAGGAGCGCAAACGCCTCAAGGAAATCTTACGCACCCTCGACATCCCCGATAACATGGGCGCCATCATTCGCACTGCAGGCGAAGGACAGAAAAAACGATATTTCATCCGCGATCTCGCCATGCTCAAAGAGATTTGGGAAACGGTTAAAGACCGCATCGACAATAAACCTACTCCCGTTTGCGCCTTCCGCGAACCGGACTTGATCGAACGCACCGTGCGCGATTTTCTCACCGAAGATGTGCACCGCATTTTGATCGACAACAAATCCGAATACGAGCGGATGCAAAAACTCATCGAACGCATTTCGCCGCGCTCCAAAAACAAACTGCAATTCTACGGCGAACCGCAACCCATTTTTGATAAGCTGAACATCTCCCGACAACTCGGCCAAGCCTTCTCCCGCAAAGTCACGCTCAAAGGCGGCGGCGCAATTGTGATTGATGAAACCGAAGCACTCGTCGCCATCGACGTCAACACCGGCAGTCACAAAGGCGGCAAAGACCAAAGCAGCACCATCCTTAAAGTTAACCTCGAATCCGCTGAGGAAATTTGCCGGCAGCTTCGCCTTCGAAACATGGGCGGCCTCATCGTCATCGATTTCATCGATATGAAGCAGCGCCGTGACCGTGATAAAGTCATGCAACGCATGAAAGAAGGCCTCCGCCGCGATAAAGCCAAAACCCACGTGCTCCCTATCTCCCAGCTCGGCCTGCTGGAAATGACGCGCCAACGCCATTCCGAGAGCGTCCTATCCACTTTTTACGACGAATGTGACTACTGCAAAGGCCGCGGCCACATCAAGACGCCGGTGACCATGAGCGTGGAAATTCAACGCAAGCTCGACGAGCTACTACGCAAACGCCAACCGGGCGATGACGATGATTACCAATTGCGAATCGTCGTCAACCCCAACGTACTCGACCGGCTCCGCCGCGAGGACGAGGATATCCTCATCAACCTCGAGAAGAAACACCTCGTGAAACTCGCCTTCCGTGGAGACACATCATTCCATGCCGAACAATTCAAAATCTTCGACGGCCTCAAAAACCAAGAGCTCGTGAGCGTGGGCGAAACCGTTTCCTAAGCGCATTATTCTTTTGACAGAGAAGATGCTTAGCGTTGCCATTTGGCATGCGCATTTACTCCATTCTATTCTTTAGCTTTTGGGTCGGCAAACTGCACGCCGCACAGCTCCCCAATACCCGACCGCTCACAATGGAAGGCGACCTCTCCGTGCAAATGGTTGCCGGCATTGATCGTTTTCTAATGCGCGAAACCGACGTCAGCGTTAAGCTTCGTGCAATTTTTTGGAAACACGATCGCCGCACTGCAAAAAGCTACACAACCTCCATCCAAAAAAACCGCGACCGATTCCGCACCATCATCGGCGCAGTGGATAAACGACTGCCCATCACCGCACTGGAATTGATGAGCACCACTACCACCTCATCATTACGCTATGAAGATAAAATAATGACGGTGCACGCTATTCGCTGGCCTGTGCTGCCGGGGATACACGGTGAAGGATTATTGATTCAACCCAAAGGAACCATACGCGCCCGAATCATCGCACTCCCCGATGCCGACCAATCTCCCGAGCAACTCGCCGGCATCACGCCGGGCATCCCCGATCAAGCCCAATTTGCCCGCCGATTGGCAGCTGCCGGTTGCCAAGTAGTCGTGCCCGCGCTGATCAGCCGGAGCGATGAATTTTCTGGCGATGCCCGCGTTCGATTCACCAACCAAACTCATCGCGAATGGATTTACCGGCAAGCGTTCCAAATGGGCCGCCACATCATTGGCTTCGAAGTACAAAAAGTGTTGGCCGTCGTCGACTGGTTTGCCGCCGAAAATGCCAAGCAACCCATCGCGGTCCCCATCGGAGTTGCGGGGTATCACGAAGGTGGATTAATCGCTTTTTATTCTGCTGCTCTAGATTCACGCATTCAAACCACGCTGGTGAGCGGCTATTTTTCAGAACGAAACCGCGTTTGGGAGGAGCCCATTTATCGCAACGTCTTTGGGTTGCTCGAACAATTTGGCGATGCCGAAATCGCGAGCCTCATTTCACCGCGCGGTCTTGTTATCGAACACAGCACAATCCCAACCCTCAACGGTCCACCCACCCCGCGCCCGGGCCGCAGCGGTGGCGCAGCACCCGGAATCATTGCCACGCCACCCACCCCCAAGATACTTGCCGAATATAAACGGGCGACCAACCTGATGTTTAAAGAATCACACATCAAGCTCGTCGCCGGAGCCAACTCGAGTGCGCTTCACACATTCGGCAGCGACCCAGCGCTGGAGGCGCTGCTTCGGTTTGTGAGTGTCACCCCCAATCCCAACTGGAAAATAGCCAGGCCCCCCGCAAGCGCGTTGCAGTCGAAACCTTCACTGCACCGCCAATCAAGACAAGTTTCCGAGTTGGTGGAATACAATCAACAACTGCTGCGCTTTTCCGAGTACAAACGGTCAGATTCATTTTGGAAAAAACTGCCGCCTACCAAAGCCTCCCAATGGCACGCCCAATGCGAACCCCACCGGAAACAATTGTGGACAGAAGTCATCGGGCAATTCCCGATTGCCGATCTCCCCATCAACCCGCGCAGCCGAAAAATTTTGGAAACCGATAAATGGATTGGCTATGAAGTTGTGTTGGATGTATGGGACGATGTTTTTGCATGGGGTTATTTGCTTGTGCCCAAAGACATCAAAAAAGGCGAGCGACGTCCGGTCGTTGTTTGCCAACATGGCCTGGAAGGATTACCCATTGACGCCGTCACCCGCGACACCAACGAACGCGCCTTTCGTTACTATAAAGGCTTCGCCGCCGAGTTGGCCGACCGTGGTTTTGTCACCTTCGCCCCGCACAACCCCTATCGCGGGCAGGATGCCTTCCGCGTGTTGCAACGCAAAGCCAACCCACTGGGTCGATCGCTCTTCTCTGTGATTATCGCCCAACATAACCGCATCATCGACTGGCTCGAATCGCAACCATTTGTTGACAAAACGCGCATTGGATTTTACGGCCTTTCATACGGCGGTAAAACCGCGATGCGCGTACCGGCGCTGGTTCCGCGTTATTGCCTCTCAATCTGCTCGGCGGATTTTAATGAATGGATCAAAAAGAACGTCACCACCGATGCCCGCTTCAGTTATCTGTTCACCGGTGAATATGAAATGTTTGAATTCAATCTCGGCCATACCTTTAACTACGCCGAAATGGCCGCGCTGATTGCGCCGCGCCCGTTCATGGTCGAACGCGGTCACAAGGATGGAGTCGCTCCGGACGAATGGGTGGCGTATGAGTTCGCCAAGGTTCGCCGACTGTACGCCAACCTCGGCATCCCGGAGCGCACGGAAATTGAATATTTTAATGGCCCGCATTCCATTAACGGAAAAGCCACATACGATTTCTTACATCGCCACCTAAATTGGCCAAAACAATAAAACAATGACTCCCACTCTCATCACCCTTATCATTGGCGCAATCGGCCTTGCGGCTTGGGTGCTATTAGCCGACCCGCCGCCACGCCCATTGGATCTACCCGACGAACCTTTTCCCGATAATTGGCGTGACCTGCTAAAAGAACGCTGGCCGCTTTACAACACGTTGCCGGAAGTGCTGCAGCATCAAATTGAGCAGCTAACCATCGTATTTCTCGACCGGATTGAATTCCAAGGCGTTGATCTCAAAATCACGGATGAAATGCGCGTGCTCACTGCCGCGCAGGCGTGTTTATTGCTGCTGAATCAAGATACGTTTTATTCGCCCAACCTCCGGTCAGTTGTGATTCACCCAAGTGCTTACACCGCCACCAGCTATGACGAAGCGGGGGGGGAAACAATGGAAAAACAAATCGCCGTGCAAGGCCAATCGTGGGGCAGCGGCTCCGTGGTGCTCTCGTGGGACAACACCCGCACCGGAGCTGCCAACTCCAAGGATGGACGCAACCTCGTGCTGCACGAGTTCGCCCATCAACTCGACCAAGCCGACGGCCAAGCCGATGGCGCGCCCGCACTGGGTTCGCGTGAACAATATCAGCGCTGGCAAAAAGTGTGCTTGCGAGTGTTCACTGACTTGCGGGACAAAGTAGAGCACGGCAAGAAAACTGTGATTGATGATTACGGCGCCACCAATCCTGCTGAATTTTTTGCCGTAGCTACAGAAACGTTTTTCGAGAAACCTCACCAACTCAATAAACGACGCCCGGAATTATACGCGTTACTGAGCGAATACTATCGCGTCAACCCACTCTCGTGGCCTTAAAGTCCCTCCCTAAAAAACTTCACCCGCCAGCGGGGAGCCAGCGGGTGAAGATCCTTAGTAGCCTTTACTTGGTCTGCTTCTTACTGGGCAGCTCGTTCTGTGGGGAACATCCAAACTGCTTCGCAAAAAATTAGGGCAGCAGAATTTGCTGAACATAGATAAGTGATGAAGATCATCGGGAGTAGGTTTTGCGGAAATTAGTTTTGCTCCGGATCGTGCCGGCGCAAGCCCACATCGTGGGCGATGTCATCGAATTCCTCACGACTAACGTCATCCAGACGCTTGCCGCGATCAGCGAGTTTTTCGTTAATCTTCAAGGCTTTCTCTGTCATCTCTTCGTGAGTATCCTTCGTCCCACCCACCAGCGCAAAATTTTCACCCTGCGTAACTCGCTTATGCCCATCGGTGTCGAGCCCCACGCCTACCATCACGGCCTTTGATTTATGTTGGGGCAAACGTGCCATCTGTGAAAAAAGGTAACAAATTCACACCCTGTGAACAAGTCGAAACTAAGGCGCAGTCAGCGATTGCCCATTATGCTGCGGTCCCAAGCCCAAAAAAAACGCGATCGCCGTCTCCGCCCATTCCTTTGCCGAAGGGAAATCCGTCGCCGATGGCCCGAAACAACTGCGCAACATTTGCGTGTTGATGATGCCCGGATTAAACGGAATTGCCGCCATTCCTTCCGGCAATTCCTGGGCCAACGATTGTGTCAGCCCCTCGATCGCCCATTTGCTCGCGCAATAAGGCGCAACCTCCGGCGAAGCCGAACGTCCCCAGCCGGAACTGAAATTCACAATTACTCCACTATGCGTCCGCGCCATTGATGGCAAAAAATGACGGATCACATTTGTCACGCCTTTGATGTTTGTGTCGATGACATCATCAAATTCTTCAGCCGACACCTCCCACAAGAATTTATTTTTATTAATCACCGCTGCGTTATTGAGCAACAAATCCGGCGCACCATATTCCTGAATGGTTGCAGCAGCCCATTCGCGCACGGCATTGTCATCCCGAACATCTACCACCGAAAATGAATGCGATTGGCTCCATGCTTTTTCGAGTTCCGTGATTTTCCTTTCTGACCGACTGCATCCCACCACTCGGTGCCCCTCCGCCGCAAATCCCTCGACCAACGCCCGCCCCAACCCACGCGCTACGCCCGTGACCACCACCACTTTCCCTGCTGAATTCCCGCGCGCCATTATCACACGCGGATAATTAAGGCGTTTTCATTTAGCGTCCACTCTTTATATTCACACTGCGTGAACCGCTTTGAGAGCAAGTGCCACCAAGCCAAGCCGCTCTGCCGTCGGGAGATTGCTCCGAGCGACTTCCCCAAGTGGCTCTTCCGAACCGGCGACCACTGCCTCGCCTGCACTATCGCCAGCAGCTGCACGAGAGTTATTGTTTATTCAAGCCTTTGGGTAAACCTCGCCGCCCTGTTCGGCAAACTCTCTTGATTTCTCAGCCATTCCAGCCTCCAAGGCAGCCGCGTCGGTCAGATTATTCTCGGCGGCGTATTTCCGGATGTCGTCGGTGATACGCATGCTGCAGAAATTGGGCCCACACATGCTACAGAAGTGGGCGGACTTAGCACCATCGGCAGGAAGGGTTTCATCGTGAAACTCCAGCGCGCGAACGGGGTCGAGGCTAAGGTTAAACTGATCTTCCCAGCGAAATTCAAAACGTGCCTTGCTCACCGCATTGTCGCGATACTGCGCACCGGGATGGCCCTTGGCGAGATCCGCCGCGTGCGCGGCGATTTTGTAAGTGATGACACCTTCCTTTACGTCATCGCGATTGGGCAACCCGAGATGCTCTTTGGGCGTCACATAACAAAGCATCGCTGTTCCGTACCAACCAATCATCGCTGCACCAATGCCGCTAGTGATATGGTCATAACCGGGAGCAATGTCGGTGGTTAACGGGCCAAGCGTGTAGAACGGCGCGCCGTGGCACCACTCGATTTGCTTTTTCATATTCTCCTCAATCATATGCATCGGCACGTGGCCGGGGCCTTCGTTCATCACTTGAACGCCGTGCTCCCAAGCGCGAGTGGTAAGGTCGCCCTGCACTTTCAATTCACCAAACTGCGCCTCGTCATTGGCATCCGCAATGGAACCCGGGCGCAGCCCGTCACCGATGGAGAAGCTCACATCGTACGCCGCCATAATTTTGCAAATGTCATCCCAATGAGTATAGAGGAAATTTTCCTTGTGATGCGCCAGGCACCACTTAGCCATGATGCTGCCGCCGCGGCTCACAATGCCGGTGGCTCGTTGGGCGGTCATCGGAATAAACCGCAGCAAAACGCCGGCGTGAATGGTAAAATAATCCACTCCCTGTTCCGCTTGTTCAATAAGCGTGTCGCGGAAAATTTCCCACGAGAGATCTTCTGCGCGGCCATTAACTTTTTCCAACGCCTGATAGATCGGCACCGTGCCAATGGGCACGGGACTGTTGCGGATAATCCACTCACGGGTGGCGTGAATATTTTTGCCGGTGGAAAGATCCATCACGTTGTCCGCGCCCCAAAGTGTCGCCCAGCGCATTTTATCAACTTCCTCTTCGATGCTGGAAGTCACGGCGCTGTTACCAATGTTGGCGTTGATTTTCACCAGGAAATTGCGGCCAATAATCATCGGCTCACTTTCGGGGTGATTGATATTGGCAGGAATAATCGCGCGTCCTGCGGCCACTTCATCGCGCACAAACTCGGGCGTGATGTATTCTGGAATCTTCGCACCGAATGAATTCCCAGAATGCTGATGTCGCAACTCACTCGGCACTGCATCCTTCGATTCCAAGGCTTGCTCACGCCCGAGGTTTTCGCGAATGGCGATGTATTCCATCTCCGGCGTGACAATGCCCTGCCGCGCATACCACAGTTGCGTGACCGGATGATTTTTTGCCCGCAATGGCTTGCGGCGCAGACCGGGAAATTCCCGATGTTGATTGCGCCCCGTCCCGGGCGCTTGTTCCGCGTGGCGCTCGGACAAAAATCCATCATCCTCCGGGCGCGATGTGCGGCCATCAATTTCTTCCACATCGCCGCGCGCTATAATCCAATCGCGCCGCACGGCGGACAGCCCTTCCTCCACCGAACGCAAGTGAGCGGGATCTCCCCACGGACCGCTGGTATCGTACACGCGCACCGGTTCGTTCAATTCAGATTCACCAGAAACATTACGCGTCGGGCTTTGGTCGATTTCGCGCATCGACACACTCACGCGCCTGCCTTTCACATAAACGCGACGGGATTTGGGAAAGGGAATTTGGCTTGCGCCGGATTCGAGAGCAGATTTTGTGGTAACCATAATTCAGGTAGGGGAATGGAACGCGAATCCCTTGCCGGCATTACCCGGCAGGTTCATTGGGTCAACCGCACCATATTTGGCGTGGAACTCTCAGCCTTCCAGTTGGCTCCCCTGCCCGTTTCTAGCCGCGCACGCGTGAGGGGTCAAACCTCGAATGACTTGCCACAACCACAACTAATCTTGGCATTGGGATTGGTTATCTTGAAACCGCTATCATTTAGGTCATCCGAGAAATTAACAACCGAGCCGCGCAAGAAATCCGCACTGATCGAATCCACCACCACTGGCACGCCTGCGCAATCCATGACCCGATCGTTGTCGCGCTGCTCATCAAATACCAAGCCGTATTGCATCCCTGAGCAACCGCCCTGCTCCACGTACACGCGCAAGGCTTTGCCCTCCGGTTTCGCATCCGCGGCGATCATGCGTTGCACTTCCGAAACCGCCTCCTGCGTCAGCGTTACACAATCCTGTTCCTGTATTTGTGACTCCATTACGAAAAGTATAAACCGAATTTCCTGGAAACTCAACCACGCTTATTTTTGTCGGGCGCGTTGATCTAAAAATTGTTGTTTCCGAACCCCCAACCCTTTTTGCATCGAGGGATATTCTTTGATTAATAAATTGCAAATTTCCAACGCTCCCATTGGGTTCTCCAGCTGACTCAACAAATCCATCGCCATCAGGCCGCTTTGTGCGCGCCAATGGGCATCCGCCGTTTGGCCCGGTTGCAAATGCTTGCCATACACGACCGTCAACAAATGATTTACCGCTTCGTTCAATAATTTTTCACGATCCGCACTTCCCCGCGCTTGTTGTTCCAGTACTTTGGCCAACCCGACCCGGGCCTGAGTTCTCACCGCTGCCGGCACGGACCCGGTAACCGCGATCGCTTTCCCGTAGGCCATCAGAGCATCTGCCCGACGCCCTGGGAATTTTGAAGAAACCGAGAGGCAAGAATCACCGATTCGCCCCCACGCACGCGCTGCCACTGCATTGGTTGGGCCCGCCTGCACCACATTAAAAAACGAATTAGTTGCAGCATTAAGCCCCTCTTCGCCTAACTCGAGCATAGTGAGATCTCCCAATGCGAAGTGGGCATCAAGCTTCATCTGCGCCGGCGTGTCACCATCGTTAATCAACCGGGTAAACTCCTTACGCGCTTCGCCAAATCCTTGCCGTGCTACTGCCGCACGTCCGGCCATCAAAGTTGCGCGCCGCCGCAATGCCGCTGGCGCATCGGTTTGGCTGGAAATAGATTTGTAAATTTTCTCTGCGGCCAAATGGTTCGTGCCCGAATTAAATGCATCATCCGCCAGCCACATGTTTGCCAAATGCGCCTGTTTGGTTTTGGGATGAGATTGGATCACCGCCTCAAACGCCGCCACCACATTGGTCGATTGCCCACTCATGGACTGCGCCCAAGCGTGGTCAAACATGACCCGTGCGTGCAATGGGTGCGTTTTATGTTTCGCAAGCCATATTTGATAGGCTTTATCGGCAGCATCCCAATCCGCTTTGACGATGAGCCCTCGAATCGCTTCCAACTCCGCTTCAGGTTTTAATGATGAATCGGGGGATTCCTGTTGCAACCGCGCCAAAATCAACCGAGCTTCCGGTGCCTGTCCAGAATCCAGTTTTGCCTGAGCCAATGAAAGCAATCCCTGATCGGCTAATTCATTATTGCGTGGACGCAGTTGCGCGAGCAACGGATCAATGGCCGGAAAATCACCGAGAGCGAGGGCACTTTGCAACGCGATAAACTGCGCGATATCGCGAAGAGGCTCGGGTAGGGTTTCCGGTAAACCTTCACGCACCGCAGTATGCTGCCCCAACCGCGCCTGAGTTTGCGCTAGTTGTAATTTCGGCCAAGGCGCGATGGGCGAATTCCCAAGCAATTCAATGGAACGACTCCAGGCGTCTCGGGCTGATTCCTGTTTCCCTTCCGCCAAGAGGCACCACCCTTCTCCCCATTGGGCTCGACCCTGAATGAACACATCAGTCGATCGGGCCGCCCGGCTAAATCGAGCTCGCGCACGGGCCAAGTGAGCGCCACCGGCTTGTCGGTGTTGCAACAATTCTAATTCCCCCGCAAGGCAATCTAAAGTACCCACAAAATTTGTGGCGGAATTCAGTTTCCCCAACTCATCAAGCGCATTGATGGCCTCACCAAATCGATCCTGCCGAAGATGAAAACGTGCTGCACGCAAAAAGCCTTCATGCCGATGCACGGCGGGCATGCTGGATGATTGCAATCGCGAGTATTCGCGCAACGCGGCAGGAACATCATTCGCTGCCTCGTGAATCCCGGCACGAAAACGGTACACCTGTGCCAGTTGATTGGTCTGCCCCATTTTGCGGGCCAATGATTCAATATCTAAGGTGGTGGCCAGTGCTGTTTTGAAATTGCCCGCCTGGTTTTCAAGTTTAGCCGACAGAAAAAGCCGGCGCCACTCGCGATGCAAATTTGAGGTGGGCGGCAATCGCCTCAATTCTTCCGCCGCTGTTTTCCAATCCTGTTGCTCGTACAGCGCCTGGGCCAACAATAACTGACCCTCCTGCGCCCAATTTGAATGCGGACGCGTCTTGGCCAATAATTGGAACTTCCCCTCAGTGGGGCGTAACAATTGCACTACATTTGCCCAGTCGTTTTTCCGGGCCGACACTGTGGCCATTGCCACGCTTGCGGCGAGTGAATAATTGGATTCAGGGTGTTGTTGTAAAAATTCCCGCAAGTGTGCAGCCGCAGCATCAAACTGGTTTAATTGCAAACGGCATTCTGCTTTCCAATATAAATATCCATCTGCCAAATCACCGGCAGCATCTTCGCCTTTGGATAGTTCTGCCGCGGCTTTGGTGAACTCACCCATTTGATAAAACGCCTGGGCCCGCAGCAGCACTGCGGTTGCGCGTTGGGGCGACTCTGGATACTGCGCAACAAACTCATCCAACCACCTCGCTGCCGTCGCCCAATGTCCCGCCTGAAATCCCCGTACTGCAGCGGCATATGCACGGCCCGATGGCGTTTCGGGTGGGCTCGTGCGTAACCGAACATCGCCCGTCACCCCGGCGGCTGCGGTTTGCACTAAAAATAAAATGAGCATTAGCTCCCTCATCCAGCAGAAATCTTTCGCCGCACCTTAACCGTGGGCGCGGGTAATACGCGACTTAAAAAATGCCCCGTGTGGCTTTCGGCACAACTCGCCACATGTTCGGGCGGACCTTCGCCGATGAGCCTGCCGCCTCCGTCGCCCCCCTCAGGGCCGAGATCCACCAGCCAATCGGCGCACTTGATAACATCCAAATTATGCTCAATCACCAACAGCGTATTCCCTGAATCACGCAGCTTGGCAAATACATCGAGCAACCTCGCCACATCATGAAAGTGCAACCCCGTTGTCGGCTCGTCCAACAAATACAACGTGCGCCCAGTTGCTCGCTTGCATAATTCACTTGAAAGTTTCATGCGCTGGGCCTCCCCACCGCTGAGGGTAGTGGCACTTTGGCCGAGCTGCAAATAACCCAAGCCCACCTCAGCCAGTGTAATACAAATGGTGTAAACTTGCGGCACGGACCGGAAAAATACACACGCTTCATCCACCGTGAGCGCCAATACATCCGCGATATTCAACCCCTTATAATGCATCTCGAGCGTTTCACGATTATATCGGCGCCCCTGACAATCTTCACAGGGAACATAAACCGACGGCAGAAAATGCATTTCAATTTTCAGCATGCCATCCCCTTGGCAGCGTTCACAGCGACCGCCCTTCACATTGAAACTAAACCGCCCGGGCCCATAGCCGCGCACTTTAGCAGATGGCAAGCGCGCAAATAAATCTCGGATGTGCGTGAACATGCCAGTGTAAGTTGCCGGGTTGCTCCGCGGCGTACGGCCAATCGGTGATTGATCAATCACAATCGCCTTGTCGAGGTGCTCCATTCCTTCGATGGATTCGTGCGCGCCGGGGCGATCTTTGGAGCCATGCCATTTGCGGAAAAGCGTACGACGGAGCACATCATCCACCAACGTACTCTTGCCGGAACCGCTAACTCCGGTCACACACGTGAATGTCCCCAGCGGGATGCGGACATCAATATTCTTCAAATTATTTTCCGATGCCCCACGGATCTCCAACCAACCTCGCTCAGGTGTCGCGGTGGTCCGTTCTTCCGGTGGCGATATGGTGAATTCACCGGATAGATATTTGCCAGTGATCGAGCGTTTCACTTTGCAGATTTGCTTCACCGTGCCGGCCGCGACCAATTCGCCGCCGTGCACGCCCGCGCCCGGACCGATGTCGATCACGTAATCTGCAGCGCGAATCGTGTCCTCATCGTGCTCCACCACGAGCACGGTATTTCCTAAATCACGCAGACCTTTCAGCGTAGCCAGCAGCCGATCGTTATCCCGTTGGTGAAGGCCAATGCTGGGTTCATCAAGAATATAAATCACCCCAACAAGACCCGCTCCAATTTGCGTGGCCAACCGAATTCGTTGAGCTTCACCGCCACTGAGCGTGCCGCTTTCGCGATTCAGCGACAAATAACCAAGCCCCACGTTTCCAAGAAATCCTAGGCGGGCTTTAATTTCTTTCAGCACCTCGCCGCCAATTTTTTCCTGCAATTCAGTTAATTCAAGTGAGTCTAAAAACTTAAATGCATTAGCCACGGACAACCGGCACAATTCCATCACTGAAAGCCCCGGGATAGCCACTTTGCGGCGTCGACCTTTGGGCCGAAAACGATTGGCTTTTGCGCCACCCAACGTGCAGGAGAGGATTTCCGGTTTAAGGCGTTGACCATGGCAAATATCGCAAGGCTGGCTACTCATGCAACTTTTCACGCGTTTTTTTGTAAACTCGCTGTCGGTTTCCTGAAGCAAACGCTCAAGATTCGGGATGACGCCTTCAAATGGTTTGGGTGCGGGATTTTTTTTGGTGGCGCCCCAAAAAGCAAATTTGATTTCCTCTTCCCCGGAACCGTGCAGCAAGATTTCACGAAATTGTTCCGGCAATTTTTCCCACGGCACATCCATCGGCTGATCGTAATGCGCGGCAACAGCTTTGATAACGTGATTATAATAAATGATCATTCGCCGGCCACCACGTTTCCACGGGGCGATCGCACCTTCGCCAAGTGTTTTTTCTGGATTAGGCACTACCAAATCTGCATCGAACACCAACTTCTGCCCCAAGCCATGACACACCGGACACGCGCCGAAGGGCGAGTTGAATGAAAAATGTTTTGGGGTCAACGTGTCGTAACTTTTTCCGGTGGCACTGGAAACCATTTGGGTGGAGTGCAGTGTCTCCGCCCATTGATCAGATTTCTTTTTGCCGGACTGATGCAGTGCCAGCACTCTGCCCTGACCCCATTTGAGAGCGGTTTCCACAGAATCACCAAGTCGCTGCCGGATGCCATCGCCGATCACAAGCCGATCCACCACAGCCTCAATGTGGTGTTTCTTTTTGGGATCGATCATGATGCGCGTGTTGACTTCCAGTTCCACCAATTCGCCATCCACCCGCGCTCGCACAAATCCTTCGCGCGCAAGTTTTTCAATCACGTCACGGAACTCGCCCTTTTGATGCGTGATCACTGGCGCGAGCAGCATCACCCGGGTTCCTGTTTTCATTCCCATCACCCGATCAATAATCTCCGTGGGCGTTTGCTGGCTCATCGACTCCCCACTCTCGGGGCAATGCGGCGTGCCGATGTGCGCGTACAATAGCCGTAGATAATCAAAAATTTCCGTAGTGGTGGCGATAATCGAGCGCATGCTGCCGCCGGCACTGCGTTGCTCGATCGCGATGGTGGGCGAAAGGCCTTCGATGAAATCCAGCTCCGGCTTTTGCATTTGATCCAGAAATTGCCGTGCATAAGCCGAAAGCGATTCGACATATTTGCGCTGTCCCTCGGCGTAAATGGTGTCGAACGCCAGTGATGATTTACCCGAGCCGCTGAGGCCGGTCACCACCACCAACTTGTCGCGCGGAATAGTGAGCGAGAGATTTTTGAGATTATGCTCCCGCGCGCCGCCGATCCGGATAAGATTCGCTCCCATAAAAGAAGCGAACCCTACGCCTGCTCCAATGAAAAACCAAGCCTGCGCTACCGCAGAATGACCGGTGCGGTGCTTTCCACCACCATCCGGGGCAAAGGCGGAGGTGTGGCAGTGGCTACACCACGGATTTTATTGAAATGAAATTCTCGCCATTTCCCAACCCCCTCCAACCGGAATATCGTGCGCTGAGCCGCCTCACTGCTGATGCTGTAGTTTGTGCAAAGTCCACCCTCCTTCACCGCGTTCTGCGCGGGCTTCAGCGTTTGGCTAAACGTATACGCAACAAAGCGTGGCGTGCCATCGGTTCGTAACAGGGACAGGATCTGCTGCGGGATGCGTTCGTAATCGGATTCATTGGGAAAGAATCGCTGTGCATATAGTTGGATCATATTCCCGGTATTTTGTTGCGCGTCATTAATCATCCTCAGGAAATCCGGATTGCCATCGGTTAATTCGCTCACTGCAAGCAAATCACTTACTCGTTCAAACGGCACATCACCGCGTTGCCGATTAATGGATTCAATGATGCCTTGCATAAATGCACCGGGGGCCAGACGGAAATCAAAGCCCATGCACGTTGGATCCATGCAATTCCCCAAATGCCGCACACTGTGAAAATTCCAAGTGCCATCATTATTTTTGAGCACCTTGCGCGGAACCGCCACACCGGATAACACCGCACCCCATGCCGCCGGACTTTTGGCGTTGACCGATAACAATCCTGTGGAGGCCACGGGCGTTTTGCTTGTCGAAAATAAATCCACCAGTCGATGATCATTCGTCGGCAGCGTATCCAACGTGCCGGTTTGCCGTTTCCACGCGTCCGTGCTGACAAGGTACATCCAATTCGAAGGATCCGCAGGATTAAGCGTGTAGCCAACGGTGGTGGCCAGTTTGTTGATTGTGAAGGTGGAATCCCACAGCGTTAGCGCTTTGGGCGCTAATTGCGGATTCGAATAATCGTAACGAATGTTTCCATCATAACCCTGATATTCCGGGGGGCCTCCTTGTAACTGAACTCGGTCTCCCTGCCAAAAGAAAGGCACATTCCCCGCTTCGATGACACCGGAGACGGCATCAATCGAGCGAATCAATAAACGATTTGCCGGTTTAGATTTGAGGTAAACTGTCTGCCACGGCGTCCCGCGATGCACCATCCCCAACCAACCCAGCGTCTCCATGCCGCCGGTGTTTTTGTGTGGAAACTGCCACCAATCCGGCCCCAGCACACCTGGATCTTTCAGCGAAATATGATCATACGAATCAGCCCAAGGCCGCGACATATTTTTCCCCATGTTATAACGCGTGTCCGCCACACTCCAAGGTCGGTACACATAATTTTCATACCCCAAATTATTCGAAGTCCAGTTGCCATTATTTCCACTAAGATATTTGATGAATGGAGGTTGCTGGGGATGGGGATTATTCGGCTTCATCGGGTGCACCAACGTGTAGTCCCGCCCTGTGCCATTCACCAGCGGATCATTCACCTGCCAACTCATTTCGTACACTTCACCTTGATAAAATTCCCACAATTTTTCGCCCTGCGCATTTTGCAGTGTCGGCAAAAACACCCCTCCGTTTGCGGTAGTGTGCGATCGCAGGCAACGGAATAAATTGGTCTGACCGTTGCTGATACATTGAATCACTTCATTGGGCTCAAACCGCTCACCCGGTTTCCAGGCCGCCTGTTTCCACCGGGGGAAATCTGCGCCAAAATCGAACGATGTATGGGCTGTACGGGCATAAAAACGAACCCCACTCGCATCCTCCACCTGATCGCCCTGTTTATAAACACGATCGGATTCCCAGCGTTCCCATTGCGCCGGCAAATCGGCAGCTAAATGTAATCGCACATAATCAATCACGCGATCCTGCGGCGCGCTTGGATCTTTGCAGGTAATTTTGACCGCAACATTTACCTGAAAATCATCCACCCGCCACCGTGTTCGCTTTGCTGCATCCATGCTCATCACCGGCAAGGCAAACCTAAACGGCATAAAGGGTAACGCCGATTTCCCAATTTGCACCGACATTGGGGCAGTATCGCTCAGCGTCGCGTTGATTTGCTGCGAGGGTCCCGCCCCATTCAATTGGCCGGTGACCGAACCGGCAACTGTCGTTTTGAGTGCCAGTGCATGGCTATATAAATTGTCTCTCAATTCCACGCCCACATGCAGGACCGGCTGCACTAACACTCTTCCCGGATCACTGCCCGGTGCCACATGCCATTTGATCGCCGCCGACACTTCATTCACGCTCGGCCAAATGCTGGCGTGCGTTGGTGTTTGGGTGCGATTATTAACGCCTATCAACAACGGAAACCCCGTCGCCCCGATGCCGGAAACTTGCGGCACGCCCGGCCGATCCGGCAAATTATGAACCGGAAATTGTTCCAATTGATTATCATTCATCACCCGCATCCAGCCCGCTATATAAATATTATCACCAGCTTCCCGCAACAACACCGGCCGAAAAACATGGGGCCAGGCCAACCGCATTGTCCCGCCATTATCAGGCAGTGAATACCACGCATCCGGTGCGTACACTTCTGTAAGATTCAATGCCACCTGCAGCAGGCGCTGTACTTCAGGGGTGAACGTATTGCTGGCCGGCGGGTATACTTGAATATTATCCGCTCCGAAAGCGCTCGCGTCCGTCTCGTTATTGAACAATGTGAGCGCAGAATCGGAACCAATATGGAATGCATCACCACGCCGTTTCATTGCATTATCTAATAACAACGAAGCTAGGCGGGTGAATTTTTTTGCCAATGGATCAAATCGAAGTTGAAAGTTTAGCGGCGCCGGTAAATTAGAAAAATCGCTGGCAACCGCCACCCCCTGTTTGTTTTGGCCGACAATCATAAAGCGCACTTTGTGGTCATCGGTGGGCTCAGCCGCACCACGCCGCAGCGGGATATCCCACAAACGAACCCGGCGCGAATCCAAGGCTTGGGCAAAGAACCACTGATTCACAATGGGCACCCGGTTCGTGGGGCTCAAATAGCGGTACACCGTTTGGTTCATCACATTGGTGGTGCTTTGAGCTGTGGCACTGAGGAGCACCCGCTGGCCCGTAGTTAGCCCGTGCCCATTATTGAATTCCAGAACTTCTGCGATCGCTTTGCCCGGCACATTATTGGTGCCCACCTGATTCGCATTCAGAGGCGTCCAAGAGGCAATATCCTCACTGAAATCTTTATCGGTAAAATATTCGTTTAACAGTAGCTTCACCTTAGGAGGTTTCCCGATCCGAACTCCCATCGCATCAATGGATTTTGAAGTGGCTGGCACCTCGGAGGTGAGTGTCGTGAATGTACCTGCTAAATTATAAAAGGCCCGCCCGGTTTGATCCGCTTGAAGCCATTGGGTAACGCCCTCGTGCGTGATCGGCTGCATGCCATTCACAGCGGGACGAATTGGCGGCCGCAGAAAATTCATAATGTCCACATGCTCACGCTGATTAGGCATGCCCGGCTGCACGGTATCCATATTGCCCCACGGATAACGATAGTTCCACAGGCCCACGAATCGCGGTTGGTCAATATGCCGGCCACCGGCATGCCGAAAAGCTTCGCCCAATGAGGATTGGTCCACCTGTTGGCGATAGCCATTGTACGAAAAAGCCGCCGAATCCAAGGCCGCCAGTGACCCTGCGAGATTCAATTCCCAAGCCGCGTTTCCATGGCCCCGCAAATAGCCTTCCTCATTGCCTAGTGTTTTTGAATTGTTGTGCGCATGATTGATGTCGAGCAGTTTATCCGCTGGAGCCACCAAATACGCATACCGTGCGACGAACCGGTTGTTTTTTCCGTGCGGCTGACTGGGATCTTCCAAAACGCCAATCCAATGTGGATCCCCCACTTGATTGGTGGTGGTCGGCTGA
This sequence comes from Limisphaerales bacterium, assembly GCA_014382585.1. Taxonomy (NCBI): domain Bacteria; kingdom Pseudomonadati; phylum Verrucomicrobiota; class Verrucomicrobiia; order Limisphaerales; species Limisphaerales bacterium. Next base: position 156,856 of record JACNJL010000041.1, read on the forward strand.
AACGCAGCCCGTTTGCGGGGCCCCAGATCGTGATTCAAATTCAGAAAATAACGAAACTCATCCGGAGTGCGATCGCCATCCAGATCATAATATACCGGCGCGCGCGGATCCGTCTGCAACTGGGTGAGTTCCGCATTCGGGATCGGCGCGGTGAATGTGACTCCGTCAATATTGGTGGACACTAAAACCTGATAATTCCGATTGCTCACGATTTCGTTAATCACTGCCGATTGTGCGCGGGCAAGCCCTGCGTCAATTGCCAAATGCGTTTCAGTTTGCCGCACACTCATCGTCACCGCGCTTCGGTCCAGCCGCGTGAACGACAAAAATGCCACGACCATAAACGTGATTAACGACAACATAATCAGCGCCACGATCAGCACTACCCCACGATGATTATTGGATTTGTTCTCCATCAATCTTCCTCCTCTGGATCAGTGGAAACGAATGTATAAACACCCTCATTATCCACCGCGATTTGTAACAAGTATTGTTCAGAAATATCCTTCGAACGCCCAAGGCCGATTGTATTGATCCGCACTGGCACTGCGCGCGCTGCATTGAGATTCGCAATTCCCGGCACGATAAAATCAGGAATCTGCCCATCCGTTAGCAACCAGATGGTGTCCGGGTTCATGGCAAACGCTGCCTCCAATGCACGCGTGGGATTA